>MIDV01000024.1:44756-49964 GCA_001830245.1 Lysobacterales bacterium RIFOXYA1_FULL_69_10
GTCGCGCGTCATCCGGCGCGCACGTGCCCGGCGCGGGCGTGCACCCGCCGAAGGCGCCGTGGTCGCCATGAGCCCGGAGTAACGGAGAACCTGCAGGAGCGGCCTCAGCCGCGATTGCCGGTGGACGCGTAGGAGCGAGGAGAGTCGCGACCCGGACCTTCCGTGCCGCGGCATTCGCGACTCACGTCGCTCCTGCAGTGCAGGTCGCGCAAGGCGGGCATCAGCCCGCCGGCGCCTCAGCCGAACAGGGTGCCCAGCATCCGCAGGCCGCCGGTCCACACGCCAATGGCGGTGCCAAGGCTGGTCAGGAAGAAGTTGAGAAGCACGCGCGATACGCGGTTGCGCCACCAGCCCTTCACCGTCTGGACGTCATCGCGCAGCGCCATGAAGTCGGCGTAGGTCGGCTTGCGCAGCCACGCTTCGGTCAGCGCGCTCAAGGTGCCCGACGCCAGCGCCGGGTGGAGCGGGGTGATGGGCGAGGCCAGGAACGCGACCAGGATGCTCAGCGGGTGGCCGCCGGCGATGGCACAGCCGATCGCGCCGAGGATGCCGGTGGTCAGCGCCCACTGCAGCAGCAGGTCCGCACCCACGTCGATGCCGCCCTGCCAGAACCCCCAGGCAAAGCCGCCGAGCACGAAGGCCGCCAGGAACAGGGTGAACCACGGCACGTTGCTCTTGGGCGGCAGCGCTTCGAGTGACTCGCGCTCGGCCGTTGCACCGACAGTGTCTTCGCGCAGGTGGCGGGCCAGGCCCTGGAGGTGGCCGGCACCGACAACGGCCAGCACCTCCGTACCCGGCGCCAGCGGCTCGCCGCCAACGCCTTCGCCGACCTCGCGCAGTCGCGCGGCCATGTAGCGGTCCCGCTCGGCGATGACGCTTTCGTACAACGCCGGGCTGTCGCTGGCGAACTCGCTGAAGCTGGCCTCCAGGATGTCGCCCTGCTTGAGCTTCTCGATCTCGTCGTCGCCGACGGACTCCTCCGCCAGCAGCGAGGCCAGCAGCCCGCCCATCAGCTTGGCGCGGCCCCAGAAGCCCAGGCGCGCCGACGCACGGCGGAACGTCAGGCCCACATCGCGGTCGACCAGGTGCACCGGCAGGTCGCGGTGGCGCGCCTCGAGTACGGCGCGCTTGAGTTCGGCGCCCGGCTCGATGCCCAGTTGCTCGGCCAACCGCCGCTGGTACGCCGAAAGGGCGAGGTTCGCGGCAAACATCGCGGTGCGCTCGCTGCGGATGACCTCGACCAGGTCCAATCGCGCCAGTGTGTCCGGATCGGTCAGCGCCTTGAGCCGGTTCTCGTCCAGCTCCACCGCCACCACGTCGAACCCGCCGCCGGCGATTGCATCACGCACCGCCTCCACGCTGGCGCGCGAGACGTGCGCGGTGCCGAGCAGGGTGTAGCGCACGCCATCGCGTTCGACCACCTCGTGTGGCTGGGCTCGCCAGTCGGCGGGCAGGGCGGCTTCGGGGGCAACGGCGTCGGTCATGGGCACTTTTCGTAAGGGAGAGACGGGTACGGGCAGCTCAGTCGCGATAGCGGCGCAGCAGGTCGCCGTAGGCGTCGATGCGGCGGTCGCGCAGGAACGGCCAGATACGGCGTACGTGCTCGCTGCGCTGCAGGTCGACCTCGGCCATCAGGATCTGCGGCTCGCCGCCGGCCTCGGCCAGGAACTCGCCCTGCGGCCCCAGCACGTGGCTGCTGCCCCAGAAATCGATACCCGACGCGCCCATGGGGGACGCCTCGTGGCCGACGCGGTTGCACGACAGCACCGGCAGCCCGTTGGCCACCGCATGGCCGCGGTGGCTGAGGATCCACGCGTCGCGTTGACGGGACTTCTCGTCCTGCGCGTCATCCGGGTCCCAGCCGATCGCGGTGGGATAGAGCAGCAGTTCGGCGCCGGCCAGAGCCATCAGGCGTGCGCCTTCCGGGTACCACTGGTCCCAGCACACCAGCACGCCCAGGCGACCGACCGACGTATCGATCGGCTCGAAGCCCAGGTCGCCCGGGGTGAAGTAGAACTTCTCGTAGAAGCCCGGGTCGTCGGGAATGTGCATCTTGCGGTACTTGCCGGCGATCGAGCCGTCGGCTTCGAACACCACCGCGGTGTTGTGGTACAGGCCGGCCGCGCGGCGCTCGAACAGCGAGCTGACCAGCACCACGCCGTGGGCCTTGGCCAGTTTCGACAGGCGCTCGGTGCTGGGGCCGGGGATCGGTTCGGCCAGGTCGAACTCGTCGACGGACTCGTGCTGGCAGAAGTAGGCGCCGTTGTGCAGCTCCTGCAGCAGCACCAGGCGCGCGCCGCGGCGTGCGGCTTCGGC
The DNA here is from genome assembly GCA_001830245.1 of Lysobacterales bacterium RIFOXYA1_FULL_69_10. Lineage (GTDB taxonomy): Bacteria > Pseudomonadota > Gammaproteobacteria > Xanthomonadales > Xanthomonadaceae > Lysobacter_C. Next base: position 47,073 of record MIDV01000024.1, read on the forward strand.
CACGCGGTCTTCGATCACCGAGAGGTTGGCGTCGGCGTCGCCGTGGTTGCGCTCCTGGATCAGCGCGACGGTCAGGGTGGTCTTGTTCATGGCGTTGTGGAACCGGTTGGAGACGGAAAGGCGCGATGCGGCGCCCGGATCAACACTTCGATGGCGCACGGCCTGCGGACGATGCAGCGCCGTGGGTCTTCGCATCGTACGCGTCAGGCCAAGGTGCCCACCGCACCTGCGGGAAGCTGCATCGTGACGCAGTGCAGGCTGCCGTTCTGCCAGATCAGCGGCCGGCAGGGTACCTGGACGATCTCGCGCCCGGGGAAGGCTTGCGACAGCACATCGGCTGCTGCCTGGTCGACGCGCCGGCCGGCCTCATACTGCCCGTAGGCGGGCATCAGCACGGCGCCATTGACGATCAGGAAATTGGCGTAGCTTGCCGCCAGGCGGCGGCCGTCATCGATGATCGGCGGCGCCCACGGCAGTTCGAACAGGCGGTACGGCGCCCCTTCCGCCGTTCGCAGCGCGGCCAGCTCCCGACCCATGGCCTGCAACTCGGCGTAATGCGAGTCCGAGGGGTCGTCGCAGCCCTGGTAGACGATGGCATCCACGGCGGCGAACCGCGCCAGCGTATCGACGTGGGCATCGGTGTCATCGCCCTCCAGGTAGCCATGGTCGAGCCACAGCACGCGGTCCTGCTGCAGCCAGCCGGCCAGGCGCGCGGTGAGTTCCTCGCGGCTGGCATCAGGATGGCGCTCGTGCAGGCACTGCCAGGTGGTCAGCAACGTGCCGCGGCCGTCGGTGTCGATGGCGCCGCCTTCCAGTGAGAAATCGATCGTGCTGCGTTCGGCGTCGCCGAACACGCCGTCGGCGTGCAGGTGCTCCACCAGCCGATCGTCCTGGCTGGCCTCGAACTTGCCGCCCCAGCCCGTGAAGCGGAAATCCAGCAGGCGGTGGCCGCCGGCGCCGTCGAGCGTGATCGGGCCGGAATCGCGCAACCACGTGTCGTCATAGGGCACTTCGATGAAGTGCACGCGCTCCATGTCGATCCGCGCCGATGCCAGGCGCGCACGGGCATAGGCCTGCACGTCGTCATCGGACACGCAGACGATCGCCGGCTGGAAGCGCGTGATCGCCTCCACCAGTGCGATGTAGGTCTCCTCGACCTGTTCGAGGCGGTCGCCCCAGTCGGTGCCGGCATGCGGCCACGCGATCAGGACCGCGGACTGGGGCTCCCACTCCGCGGGAAATCGGTAGTTATCGGTCATGGGGGTACTGGGTAGGTGGCCGCCCCGGTGGGGCGGCCCGGTGGGTGGAGCGCGCTCAGCGGATCGCCGGCTTCGGTCCGACTTCGGTGGGGTCGGCCTTGTTGAGCACGGCGTCGATCACCCGCTCTTTCTCGAAGTAAACGGTGAACTGCGGGTAGACCCAGCGATGGATGGTCGGCCATTGGCGCTTCTGGCCGCCACGCGGGTCCATGCGGTCGGCAGGCGCGCCGTGGCGGGCCTCGACCTCGGCCATGCTCAGCCCGCGGGCGGGCAGGGCAACGGCGCTCTCGTCCTGGACGCGCTGGATCAGCAGCGTCTCGGCGGATGCCGACAACGGGAGCGCCAGCAGCGCAACGCTGAGAAGAGCGGTGATGCGATGGTTCATGGTGTCGGCCTCGTCGTCGGCGCCATTCGCGCGGGGTCGATTCTAATCGCACCGGCTGGGGCCCGATGTGGCGTGCAGCCCCGAGCTGACGCGGCCAAGGCCGAGCAGGCGCCGAAAACAGAAAAGCCGCCTTCCGGCGGCCTTTCGTGCGATGCCCGGCAGTACCGGACCCCGGTGACTCAGCGCTGGCGCGCCTTGAAACGCGGGTTCGACTTGCAGATCACGAAGACCTTGCCACGGCGGCGAACGACCTTGCAGTCGCGGTGACGGGCCTTCGCCGACTTCAGGGAGGACAGGACCTTCATGACAGACCTCGGCAACGGATAGGAGAAATCAAGCCCGCAAGTATAGCGGTGCAATGATTGTCGAATCAAGCGCTTGGGTGATTTATTTCGCCGAGGCGTTCGCGCGGCGCATCTGGGCACCGTCAGTTTGGCGCGACGCATTCATAATAGCGCGATGACCAACGACCCCTCGAACCACTCCGCAGGCACTGCCGCCCGAGCTCCCGTGCTCACCATCGACGGCCCGTCGGGCTCCGGCAAGGGCACCATCAGCCGCCTCGTCGCCCGGGAGCTGGGCTGGCATTACCTCGACTCAGGCGCGCTGTACCGCGCCATTGGCGTCGCGGCAGGGTGGGGCGACATCGACCTGGCCGACCCGTCGTCTCTGGTGCGCTGCGCGTTCGATACCGACATCACCTTCCGTGAACAGGGCGACGACCTGCTGGTGCTGGTCAACGGTACCGACGCCACCGCCGAACTGCGCACGGAAACCGCGGGGGCCGCGGCCTCGGCCATCGCCGCCATCCCGGAGGTCCGGTCGGCGCTGAAGGACCGCCAGCGCGCGTTCCGGCAGCCGCCCGGGCTGGTCGCCGACGGACGGGACATGGGCACGGTGATCTTCCCGGACGCGGCCCATAAGGTCTTTCTCACCGCCAGCGCCGAGGAAAGGGCCGAAAGGCGCTATAAGCAGTTGAAAGACAAGGGGGTTCCGGTTACATTGGCGGGTCTGCTACGGGAGATCCTCGCCCGTGACGCCCGCGATGCGAATCGCGCGGTGGCCCCGTTGAAGCCTGCGCACGACGCGGTCTGCATCGATACCACCGGCATCGGCATCGACGAGGTGGTCCGGCGCGTCCTCGGGACGGTCCAGGCCAAGGCGCCGTAGCAGAGTGCAGGAGCAAGTCCCCGCCGGTAAGTCACGGCGGGGCATCCACCACAACACTCACGGCCATACGCAATCCCG
>MIDV01000024.1:49999-50512 GCA_001830245.1 Lysobacterales bacterium RIFOXYA1_FULL_69_10
GGTCTGTGTCATCAACCGAGTAATTTTCCAATGACCGAATCATTTGCCGAACTGTTCGAACAGAGCCAGCAGTACCTGGCCAAGCTGAAGCCCGGCGCCATCGTCACCGGTACCGTCGTGGAAGTCCGCGGCGACGTCGTGGTGATCAACGCCGGACTGAAGTCCGAGGGCATCGTCCCGATCGAACAGTTCCGTAACGACGCCGGCGAGATCGACGTGGCCGAGGGCGACCAGGTCAAGGTCGCGCTGGACTCCATCGAGAACGGCTTCGGCGAGACCGTGCTGTCGCGCGAGAAGGCCAAGCGCGCCATGGTGTGGGACGAGCTCGAGGAAGCCCTCGAGAAGAACGAGACCATCACCGGCCGCATCAGCGGCAAGGTCAAGGGTGGTTTCACCGTCGACATCAAGGACGTCCGCGGCTTCCTGCCCGGTTCGCTGGTCGACGTGCGCCCGGTGCGCGACTCGACCTACCTGGAAGGCAAGGAGCTCGAGTTCAAGCTGATCAAGCTGGAC
>MIDV01000024.1:50562-52432 GCA_001830245.1 Lysobacterales bacterium RIFOXYA1_FULL_69_10
GCATTCGGAAGAGCGCGAGCAGCTGATGGACAAGCTGCAGGAAGGCGTGGTGCTGAAGGGTGTGGTCAAGAACCTCACCGACTACGGCGCGTTCGTCGACCTGGGCGGCATCGACGGCCTGCTGCACATCACCGACATGGCGTGGAAGCGCGTGCGTCACCCGTCCGAAGTCGTCGAAGTCGGCCAGGAGCTGGACGTCCGCGTGCTGAAGTACGACCGTGAGCGCAACCGCGTCTCGCTGGGCCTGAAGCAGCTGGGCGAGGATCCGTGGGACAACATCGCCCGCCGTTATCCGGCCAACAGCCGCGTGTTCGGCAAGGTCTCCAACGTCACCGATTACGGCGCGTTCGTCGAGATCGAGCCGGGCGTCGAAGGCCTGGTGCACGTGTCCGAGATGGACTGGACCAACAAGAACGTCAACCCGTCCAAGGTCGTGCAGGTCGGTGACGAAGTCGAAGTGATGGTGCTGGACGTGGATGAAGAGCGTCGCCGCATCTCGCTGGGCATGAAGCAGGTCGCCGCCAACCCGTGGGAGACCTTCGCGGCCACCCACAAGAAGAACGACAAGGTGTCCGGCCAGATCAAGTCGATCACCGACTTCGGCATCTTCATCGGCCTGGACGGCGGCATCGACGGCCTGATCCACCTGTCCGACATCAGCTGGAACACCACCGGCGAAGACATCGTGCGCAACTTCAAGAAGGGCGACACGCTGGAAGCCGTGGTGCTGGCCGTGGATCCGGAACGCGAACGCATCAGCCTGGGCGTGAAGCAGTTGGAGCAGGATCCGTTCGGCCAGTACATGGCCGCGCACCCGAAGGGTTCGAAGGTCGAAGGCACGGTGAAGGAAGTGGACGCCAAGGGCGCCACGGTCGAGCTGGCCGACGGCATCGAGGGCTATGTGATGGCGCGCGACATCAGCCACGACCGCGTGGACGATGCCAGCCAGCACCTGAAGGTCGGCGACAAGGTGGAAGCCAAGTTCATCGGCATGGACCGCAAGGGCCGCACGCTGCAGCTGTCGATCAAGGCCAAGGACGAAGCCGAAACCGCCGAGGCGCTGGCCGAGTACAACAAGTCGGCCGCCGAGGCCGCTGCCGGCACCACCAGCCTGGGCGCGCTGCTGCGTGCGCAGCTGGACGGCGGCAAGTCCGAGTAACCGGCAGGACGCTTGAAGTTCCATCCGCAGTAACGTCCCCGCCGGCCCGGATTGTTCCGGGCCGGCGCGGGGTACATCCGCCCGAACGCCAGACGCGATGACCAAATCCGAACTCATCGAGATCCTCAGCCGCCGCCAGCCGCACCTCAAGGCCGAGGACGTGGACCTGGCCGTCAAGGCGTTGCTGGAAATGATGGGCGGCGCGCTTGCCCAGGGCGATCGCATCGAGATCCGCGGATTCGGCAGTTTTTCGCTGCACTACCGTCCGCCGCGCATGGGCCGCAATCCCAAGACGGGCGAATCGGTCGCATTGCCCGCCAAGCACGTTCCCCATTTCAAGCCGGGCAAGGAGCTGCGCGAGCGCGTCAGCGACGTCACGCCCATCGAAGAGGCCGGGGAGTAACCTCCGCGGGGCGCGTGTCGTTCCACGCCGACTCCGCTAAGCTAGGCGCCGTCCCGCAAGGAGTCGCCTGATGAACATGTTCCGCCTGGTCGTCGCACTGCTGTTCCTGGCCTACGGACTCATCATCGGCGTGCTCAACACGCAGCCGATCACCCTCAAGCTGCTGTTCACCGAATTCCAGACCTCGTCCGGCGTGGGCATCATGCTGTCCCTGCTGCTGGGCGTGGTGGTGGGTGGGTTGATCGTGCTGGCCACGCTGGTCTGGCCCCTGTACGCCAAACTGCGCAGGGCCACGCGCGCCGCGGCGC
>MIDV01000024.1:52577-52731 GCA_001830245.1 Lysobacterales bacterium RIFOXYA1_FULL_69_10
TCGAGTACCTACTTCCGCGGCCTGAACTACCTGCTCAACGAGCAGCCCGACAAGGCGATCGAACTTTTCCTGCACATCGCCGAACTCGACAAGGAAACCTTCGAGACGCAAGTCGCGCTGGGCCATCTGTTCCGCAGGCGGGGTGAGGTGGATC
>MIDV01000024.1:52812-53162 GCA_001830245.1 Lysobacterales bacterium RIFOXYA1_FULL_69_10
GTGAGGACTACATGCGTTCGGGTCTGCTGGATCGTGCCGAAACCGTGTTCTCGGACCTGGCACGCATCGACCAGCGTGCCCCGCAGGCATTGAAGCATCTCATCGGCATCTACCAGGCCGAGCGCGACTGGGAAAAGGCGATCGACAACGCGCTGCGCTATGAGGAAGTCACCGGCGAGCCCATGGGCAAACTGGTCGCCCAGTTCGAGTGCGAGCTGGCCGAACGCCAGCGTACAGCCAACAACATCGAGGCCGCGCGCGCGGCGGTGGCGCGCGCTTACCAGGCCGATGCCGGCAGTGTCCGTGCCGGCATCATCGAGGGCCGGATCGAATCCGATGCGGGCAGTCCG
>MIDV01000025.1:0-12884 GCA_001830245.1 Lysobacterales bacterium RIFOXYA1_FULL_69_10
CCGCGACCCAGTCGCTGGCGCGGGCCTTCTTCAGGTCGATGTCGGCGGCATCGGCGATGCGCGGCGAGAAGTCCATGAACTCCAGGAGCGTCGCCACGCGTTCGGCACGCTGCGCATCCTGGTCGAGCAGGAGGATGCGTGACTCGCTCATCCCGCCGACCCCGCGGGTGCCGGGTCGAGGACGGACGGCGCGCCTTCGCCGGCGATGCGCTCCAGCAGCTCCAGCACGTCGTGGATGTAGGACAGCTTGCTGACGAAGGCATCGGCCCCGGCGCGCGCGGCGTGCTCGCGGTGCTCGCTGTCGTCGAAATGGCTGGCGATCACCACGAACGGCGGGTTGTCCTGCGCCTTGATCAGGCGCGTGGCCTGCAGCCCGCCCATCTCCGGCATCGCCAGGTCCATCAGCACCACGTCCGGGCGCAGCGCCTCGCACTGGGCGATCGCCTGGATGCCGTTGTTGGCCGAGCCGACGACGTCCACCCATTCGAGCTTGCGCAGGTGGCGCATCGCGGCGTTGATGAAACCGGCGTGGTCGTCGACCAGCAGGATCCGGAGGGTCTTCATTGCAGTGTCCTCAGCAGGCCGCGCGGGCGGCGGCAGGCGGGCGCATCCGGGCGCGCGCGGGTCCGATCGAAAGTTGGTCGCGGTACTTGGCGACGGTGCGGCGCGCGATGCGCACGCCCTGGCGCGCCAGCATGCCGGCGATCACGTCGTCGGCCAAGGGGGCGTGCGGCGGCTCGGCGTCGATCAGGCGCTTGACCATCGCCTTGACCGCGCTGCCCGACACCGCCGCGCCCTCCAGGCGCACCGCGAACAGGCGCTTGAGTTCGAAGGTGCCGCGCGGGGTCTGGATGTACTTGCCGCTGGTGATGCGCGAGACGGTGGACTCGTGCATGCCGATGGCGTCGGCCACCTCGCGCAGGGTCAGAGGCGCGATGGCTTCCTCGCCGCGCTCCAGGAACGCCTGCTGGCGCTCCACCAGCACCTGCGCGGTGCGCAGCAGGGTGTCGTTGCGCATCGCGATGCCACGCACCAGCCAGCGCGCCTCGTCGAGCAGGCCGCGCAGCGCGCTGTGCTCGCCGGGTGCGCCCGCCAGCGCCTGCTCGCAGTGCGCGGCGATGCGAACGCGCGGCGTGCTGCGGCCGTTGAGCGCGACGCGCCAGCCGCCGCCGAGGTGGCGCACGACGACGTCGGGAATGATGTGGGTGTCTTCGACTGCCGACGGCTCTTCGACCGCCGACGGGCGCAGCGACAACACCACGGCGATGGCGGCCTGCACGGCGTCGGCGCCGGCGTCGAGCGCCTTGCCCAGCGCGGCGTGGTCGTGGCGGGCCAGCAGGTCCAGGTGGGAGGCCACGATGCGGCGTGCCAGCGCGTGGGCGTCGTCGTCGATGCCGCGTGCGGCCAGCTGCGCCAGCAGGCATTCGCGTGCATCGGCGGCGGCCAGGCCCGCCCAGTCGCCGTGCAGCAGGCGCAGGCGGACGGATTCGATCTCCAGCGGCTCCAGCGCAAGCGCGTGGGTGGCGCGGGTCAGCAGTTCCGGGTGCGGGACTTCCAGGAAGCCGTGGTCGTCGCAGTGGTCCAGCCACCACGAGGCGATCGCGAGGTCGGCGTCGCTCCAATCGGCAGCGAGTTCGCGCAGGGTGCGCACGCGCCAGTCGCTGGACTCGCCGGCGGCGATGCGCGCGGTGGCGTCGTCATCGCTGCCGCCTCCGGCGGACAGTCCTGACATGAAGGCGGGTTCGGGCAGCTCGTCCCACGCGGCGGCGTCCAGCGCGGCGTCGTCGCCGGCCTCGGCGGTGGCGTCGGTCTCGCCCGCCTCGTCGTCGCCCTCGGTTTCGAGCATGGGGTTGCGCTCCAGCGCCTCGCGCAACTCCATCTCCAGCTGCGGCGCGGTCAGTTGCAGCAGGCGGATGGACTGCAGCAGCTGCGGCGTCAGGTTGACGCCCTGGCTCAGCTTGGCGGTGACGGTGGTCTTCATGGTGATCCCCTGGAGCGCGCGGCGCAGCGCGCCGGTACAAGTCCCCGTGGTCCCCACGCATTCCCCCGCGTGGTCCACGGCTTGCATGCTGCGCCTGGCGCGCCGGCAAGCGAATCGGGGCAAACCCGAGCGGTGTCGGGGCATCCCCGGGTCGCGTGTCAGGGTTTCCCCTACACGGCGCCGGAATCCCGGCGCAGGGTCACAGTTCGCCGTGCAGCCGCATCGCGGTGCGCAGCAGCTCCATCGCGTTGCGGCAGCCCAGGGCTTCCATCATCCGCGCGCGGTGCGTTTCCACCGTCTTGACGCTGATGCCCAGGTCGCCGGCGATCTGCTTGGTGGTGCGGCCCTGGCCGAGCATCGCCAGGATCTCGCGTTGGCGCGGGGGCAGCGCATCGGCGGCTTCGCGTGTATCGGGTTTGTCGGGGCGGTTGCCGCGCAGCTGCGGCGCCGACACCTGCGGGCTGAGGTAGGTGCGCCCGGCGGCGGCGGCGCGCAACGCGATCTCGAGCTCGGCCGGCGCGGCCTCCTTCACCACGAAGCCGCTGGCGCCACGGGCCAGCGCCTCGCGCACGTGGGTGGCGTCGTCGTGCATCGACATGATCACCACGGCGGTATCGGGGCAGACGCGGCGCAGCTCGTCCAGCGCCTCGAAGCCACTGCGGCCGGGCATCGACAGGTCCAGCAGGATCGCCTCGGGCTGGTGTTCGCGGGCGCGGATGACGACCTCGTCGGCACTGGCGGCCTCGGCCACCACCTGCACGTCATCGAACGACTCCACCAGCCGCCGGAGGCCGGCACGGATCAGGGTGTGGTCGTCGCAGATCAATACCCGCACGTATCAGGGCTCCGGCCGGGCGTGGGCGGCGGTGCCGGTCACCTTAGCGGACGGGCTGGGGCGGTGCCAGCGGGTTTCGTATCCGGCCGCAACGATGCCGGGCGTCCCTGCAGGAGAGGCTTCAGCCGCGAACCGTAATCGGCGGCCTGCGAGGTGGCGGATCGTGGCTGATGCCGGGCATGCAGGAGTCGACACCCGCTGCAGGAGCGACGTGAGTCGCGACCGGCGAAGGCGTGGGTTGTGCGCGGTCCCGACTCAAGTCGCTCCTACAGGTTGGTGCAGGGGTACTTGCGAATCCGATCGCGGCTGAAGCCGCTCCTACAGGAGCCGGGTTTCGCGCCTCAGCGCGGCCGGCGGGACTCCGCGATCGCGCGACGGTGGACGCGGAACAGGTGGCGCTCCAGTGCCGATTCCAGCGTCGGGGTCAGCGGGCCGAAGCGCAGCCACAGCTGGGGGCCATCACCGTCGGTGACGCTGGCCAGCACGGTAGCCGGAAGTTCCAGCGACTCGGGCAGCCAGTCGGACGGCTGGATGCGGAAGATGCCGGTGGTGCCGGGTGCGGTGGCGGTGTCGCCGGGCACGCACACGCCCAGTGCCGACCAGCGCAGGGCACGGATCGGGTCGGCGGGTTCCTGGGTGCGGGCCAGGCGGGCGACCAGCGCGGTCAGCAGGTCGACCTTGGCTTCCAGGCGGTTGAGCGCCGCGGTGCCGGGGTCGTATTCCTCGTTTTCTTCCACGCCGCGGCTGTCTTCGACCACGGCCAGCGCGCGCAGGAGGCCTTCCGAGCGCAGGCAGGCGGCGCGCAGCCGCGCGGGATCCGATGTGCACGGCTGGAACCCGGCCGGGCGCGTCTCCTCACAGGCCAGTGCGTCGCCGAAGACTTCGCCACGCGCGGTGTCGGCGTTCATGCCATTCAACCGCCGGCGAGGTAGGCCTGCACGCCGCGCTTGTCGCGGCCCAGGCGGCCCAGCGCCGCGGCGGTTTCATCGCGCGTGGCGGTCAGCTCGGCGAGGAACGCCTGCTGTGCGTGCAGCAGTGCGAGCAGCGCGGAATGGTCTGCGCCTTCGGTTTCGACGGTCTTGCGCAGTTCGACTTCGTGGTCGCGCATCAGTGCCGCAGCGGCGTCCCAGTCGCCGGCATCCAGCGCGGAGCGGATTGCATCGGCGGGCAGGGCGGGGATCATGCGGCGCCGCCAGCAAGCGCGGCCTGCGGTTGCGCCTGGCCGATGGAGTTCCATGCCGTTTCGATGTCGGCCAGCAGCGCGTCGACTTCCTGCAGCGGCGCGGCCTGGTTGCCGGTATTGGCCTCCAGCAGGCGACGCTGGGCGTAGTCGTACAGCGCGGCCAGGCCGTCGGCGATCTCGCCGCCGGCTTCATGGTTCAGCGAGCCGTTGAGTCCGCCGATGATTGCGCTGGCGTCGGAAATGGCCTGCGACTTGCGCAGCAGGTCGCCGCGTTCCAGGCATGCCACCGCCAGCCGTGCGCGCTCACGCGCGCCCGACAGCATCAGCGCGATCAGCCGGTGCGGATCGGCGTCCAGCACCGCGCTGGACACGCTGGTCTGGCGGTACTGGTTGGCGAGGTTACGGGCGCTGTACATGGGGTGGGCCTCAGGATCCGGGCAGGTTGGCGAGCTGTTGGGCGAGGAAGCTGCTGGTGCTCTGGAGCTGCGCCACCAGCCCGTCGAGGGCGACGAACTGCGCGCGGTAGCGGGCTTCCACCTGCTCCATGCGCCGGTCCAGCGCCAGGCGTTGTGAATCGAGTGCCTTGGTACGCGCATCGAGGCTGTCGCTGCGGCTGTCCATCAGCCCCTCGTCGTCGAGCAGCGTGTCGAGCGTGCGGGCGACGCCTGCGCCGATGCCGGTCTCTTCGTCGAACAGCGCCGACACCGCGGCCGGGTCCTCGGCGATCGCCTTGTTGAAGGCGGCTTCATCTATTTTGAGCTTGCCGTCTTTCTCGACCGTGATGCCCACGGCCTTGAGTTCGACGACGTTGCTGCTGAGGTGGGCTCGCAGGTCGCGGCTGGCGCCACGGACCATCGCGTCGCCATTGAGCGCGGCGGCCACCTGGGTGCTGGTGTTGTAGGCGGTGGCACTGGCGATCGCGCCATGCGCGCCGTTGTAGGCATTGACGAATGCTTTGGCCGCGTTGCGCTGCGCCGACGGGTCCGAGGCGACGCCGAGCGTGAACTCCGTGCCGGGTTCGGCGCGGGTCAGCTCGACCGTGACGCCCGGCACCAGGTCGGCGATGCGGTTTTCCGACAGCGTGCGGGTCAGCCCGTCGATATGGACGATGGCGTCGGCAGCCGCGGCCTGCTGCTGCATGGCGCCGGTGGCACCGTCGAATGTGAAGGCCGACAGCCCGCCATCGCCGCCGCTGGTGGTGACGGTGACGGCATTGGCGGTGCCGGTCTTCGTCGCGCTCAACACCAGGTGCGAGCCGGCGTCGGATTCGATGATGGTCGCCAGGATGCCTTCACCGCCTGCGGCAACGTTGATGGCGTCGCGGATGCCCGCCAGGGAACTGGACTCGGCATCGATCTCCACGTCCAGCGTGGTCTCGCCGAAGTTGAGGGTCAGGGTACCGGTGCCGATCGCGGTTTCGCTGTCGGCAAAGCCGGCCGAGGCCAGCTTCTGCGCCGTCGCCAGCGCCTCGACCTCGACACGGTACTGGCCGAGGGCGGCGCCGGCGGTGGCCGTGGCGGTGAAGCCGGCATCCTTCTCGACGGTGATGTTGCGGGCATTGCGCGCGGCGTTGCCCGAAAGGGCTTCGGCCGACGTACGGAGGGTGGAGAAGGCGCTGCGCAGGCTGCCCAGCGCGGAGATCTGCGCCTGTAGTTGCCGGCTGGTGCGGTCGTTTCGCGCATCGGTGGGCGCGCGCTCGGCGGCCACCAGCTGGCTGACGATGGCGTTGACGTCCAGGCTGGAACCGATCGCGCTCATCGCGTCGTTCCGGCCGGGGCGTGGGTCGCGCAGGCGCCGGTGGCGGCGATCACGCTACGAAATTCGTATCGGTCGTGGCGCATGGCGTGGGTCCTGCGGGACGGAAAGAGGGGTGGTGCGGTCGTGCGTGTCCGGTTCATGCCGCCGTGGATGCACGTTGCGTGCCGCGGCGGAAGTCACCGGGGCAGGACGCCGGTGTGGCGCCCTGCCCGCGGTGGAGTGCCGATCGCTTAGCGCAGCAGGCTCAGCACGCCCTGCGGCGCCTGGTTGGCCTGGGCCAGCATCGCGGTACCGGCCTGCTGGAGGATCTGGTTGCGGGTCAGCTGGGCGGTTTCCTTGGCGAAGTCCGCGTCCTGGATGCGGCTGCGTGCAGCCGACAGGTTCTCGGAGTTCGACGACAGGTTGGCCACGACCGAGCTGAAGCGGTTCTGCACGGCGCCCATGTCGGCGCGGGCGGTGTTGAGCGCGGTCAGCGCGCCGTCCATCGCCAGCATGGCGGCGTCGGCACCTTCGACGGTGGAGATGTCGAGGTCGCCGAAGCCGGTCTGCGCGGCGGCGGCTGCACCGTTGTCCACGCTGTTGGTACCGGTGGCGAAGTCTGCACCGGCGAAGCCATCGGCACCGGCATCGTTGGCGACGACCACGTCGAATGCCGAGCCATCGGCCTTGCTGAAGGCCAGGTCGCCGTCGGCGGCGCTGCCGGTGAAGGTGATGCCCGCCGCTTCCAGCGTGGCGGCGTTCGAAGCCAGCTCGGCGTCGATGGCCGCCGCGTCCACCACTTCGTTGGCCCCAGCGGCGGTGATGGCAACAGCCGTCTCGCCATCGACGGTGATGCTGAACTCGTCATTCGCGGCTGCCAGCGTCACGTCGGCGAACGCGCCGGACGATGCCGTGGTGTTGGCGGTGGCGACCGACGTCCAGCTGCCCAGTGCATCGGAGCTTGCATCGGTGATCGACGCCACGGTGATCGTCTCGCCCTGGTTGGCGCCGACCTGGAAGGTCTGGTCCTGGAACGAGCCGTCGAGCAGCTTGACGCCGTTGAACGAGGTCTGCGTAGCGACGCGGTCGATTTCCGACTTCAGCTGCTGGGCTTCCTTGTTCAGGGCTTCGCGGTCGGAGGCGGAGTTGGTGGCGTTGCGCGACTGCACGGCCAGCTCGCGGATGCGCTGCAGGTTGTTGCCGATCTCGCCCATGGCGCCTTCGGCGGTCTGTGCCAGCGAGATGCCGTCGTTGGCATTGCGGGCGGCCTGGTCCATGCCGCGGATCTGGGTGGTGAAGCGCTCGGAGATGGCGAGGCCGGCGGCGTCGTCCTTGGCGCTGTTGATGCGCAGACCCGAGGACAGGCGCTGCAGGCTGGTGGCCAGATCGGCGCCCGTGTTGGACAGGTTGCGCTGCGCGTTGAGCGACATGATGTTGGAGTTGATGACTTGCATGTGTGCGTCTCCTGGAAGGGGTGATCCGGCGGGCGGCGAAGGCCTGGGGCCGGGTTTCGCAGGGTGTTGGCGGTAGTGCCCTCGCCGCTGCTGTGATGGATAACGGCGCGTGCTTGTCAAGCTTTAGGGGCGGTTTGCCGAATATGCCGACGAACGGTCGGTTGATGCTTGATCGTCAGTGCGTGCGCACCGGTTCGTGCTCTCACCGAACGTGACTTCCTTGGAGCAAGACAGAGGAACGGTCAGCCTCAGGCGAAGCGATGCGTTCGCTCTCTCCCCTGCAAGCAGGAGGAGGGGCCAGAGACGAGGGTGGGTCTTACTCCCTCCCCTGCACGCAGGGGAGGGCTGGGGAGGGGTGCTGTTAGAAGCCGCGTCAACGCAGGCGATCGAACAGCGACAGCCCCTGCACGCGCATCATCGTGGACTGCGCGGCTTCCAGCGCGGTGAGCTGCAACGTGAGCTTGCTGGCGGCTTCGGCGAAGTCGACATCGCGCAACGAGGACAGCGTGTCGCTCATCGAGACCTCGCCCGCCTCGCGGGTGTCGGCGGCGGCATCCACGGCCGACAGCCGTGCGCCGGTGTCGGCGCGCAGCCGCAACAGGTGGTCCTGGGCCGACGAGATGTCGGCCAGCGATTCGCTGATGATGTTGTCGCGCCGGGCGCGCTCGGCATCGGTGGTGGCCGGCGCGGACATCGCGTCGGTCAGGCGCTGCAACGTGGTGAACACGTCCTGGTTGGGCGCGCGCTGCACGTCGAAGCCATCGCCCGCGGCGGGCTCGCCCGTGATGCGCAGCGTCACGCCGCCAACGTCGATGGAATCGCCGTTCTCGAACGTGCCATTCGACAGGACGGCGCCACCGGCATCGAGCACGTCGTAGGTATCGGGGCCGGTGAATTCCAGCCGCAGGGCCGCGCCGTTCCATTGCGCGCTGTCGGTGACCGAAGTCGCCTGCAGCACCGCGCGGCCGGTGTTGGCCGGATCCGCCGCGCCGCGTACTTCGCCCGTGCCCGCGCGCACGCGCAGGAACACCTCGCTGCCCGAATCGGTGTCGGCCACCGCGAGCCCCGGGGCGATGTCGACCTGGTTCTGGCCGTCGTCGCCGGCGTAGCTGACATTGCCGCCCGACAGCGCGAACGGCGTCACGCCGTCGCGCGAGCCGGCGAACAGCTGGCGGCCGTTGCCGTCGTCGCGATTGGCGACGCCGAGCATCTGCGCCTGCAGCGCCTTGAGCTCGGCCACCAGCATGGTGCGGTCGCCGTCCGACAGCGAGGCGTTGTTGCCCTGCAACGCGAGTTCGCGTGCGCGCGTCAGCGTGTCGCCGGCATCACCCAGTGCGCCTTCCTGCAGCCGCAGGCGGTGCTCGACCAGCCCGCTGTTTCGCTCGAACTGTTCCAGCGATGCCAGCGCGTGGTCGATGCGCTGCGCGGACGCAGCGCCGGCCGGGTCCTGCGCGGCGCGCGTGAGCTTGTTGCCGGTGATCAGCTCCTGCTGGGTGCGGGCGATTTCCTGCTGGCGGCCGAGCATGCCGGCCAGGCCCTGCGCGTGCAGTTGCGCGGTGGAAATCCTCATGCCCGCCTCCCGTTATGCGTGGCGGCTGTCATCGACGCACCGCGCCGAGCAGCGACTGGAACAGCGTGTCGGCCGTGGCGATGACCTGCGCGGCCGCCTGGTAGGCCTGCTGGTAGCGCAGCAGGTCGGCGGCTTCCTCGTCGAGGTTGACGCCCGACACCGACTCGCGCTCCGCCGTCACCTGTGCGTCGATCGCGCTCTGGGCCTCCAGCGTCATCTCCGCGTGGCGTGCATCGCTGCCGACGCGGCCGGTGAACTGGGCCAGGCCTTCGGTGAGTCCGACGGTGCCGCCGTTGAGCACACCCGACGTATCCAGGCCTGCCAGCGTGCGCGCGTTGCCGTTGTCGGACGAGCGCGCGGGCGTGGGCGACAGGGTGAAGCTGTCGCCGGCGACCGGTGCGCCGTCGAGCTGCACGGACCAGCTAGCACCGGTGATCGACGTGCCGGCGGTGTAGGGATAGGGACCCGCGCCGTCGACCGTGTACTGCCCGGCATCGATGAATTCGATGGTCGCGCCGCCGAATCCGGCGAACGCGGCCGGGTCGGTCACGCGCGCACCGCCCAGCGAGGCGTCGCCGAGGTTGCCGGAGTCTGCCGCTGTCTGCAGCGGCGACGCGGCGGCGATGCCGGCGGGATCGGTCAGTGCGACCTGCAGGCCGCTGGCCGCGCCGGAGGTCGGACGCAGCGAGAAGCGGTCGCCGTTGGCCGGCGCACCGCCGACGACCAGCTCGACGCCGTCGACCACCAACGGATCAGCGGCAGTGCCGCTGCCCGTCATCGCGACCGGTTCGCCGGTGCCGGCGCGCGTCGCGCTCCAGGCGCCACCGTCGAACCGCAGCGTCAGGTCGTGGCCCTTGAGCGCGCCGGTGTCGCCGAATGCGGCGGTCAGCGTCGCGCCGCCGGTGTTGCCCGCGTGGCGGTCGACCTTGGGCGGCGGGATCGCGAACAGGTCCGCGCCCGGCTGGCCGTTGTAGTCCACGCCGGCGTTCTGGCCGGCGTTGAAGCTCTGCGCGAACGCGACCGCGAGGCGGCCGACTTCGGCGCGTGCCGGATCCAGCACGCGGTTGCGGAATTCCAATAGCCCACCGACCTCGCCCGACACGCTGCTGGGCGGCAGCTGCACCGGCCCGTTGGGGCCGTCCAACGCGAGTTGCAGGCGGTCGGGGCGGAAAGGATCGGTGACCGTGCTCAGCGTCATCGCGCGGTTGCCCAGCACCATCGCCTGGCCGCCGGCGGTGAAGACGTTCATCGCGCCGTCGCCCTGCATGACGGTCTCGCCGCCCACCAGGCCCGCCAACTGCTGCACGCGCATGTCGCGCTGGTCCAGCAGCTCGGGCGTGGCGTTGCTGCCGGCGGCGACGATGTCGCGGTTGAGGTTGGCGATCTCGGAGGCGATGCGGTTGGCCTCGCCGACCTGCGCGGTCATGCGCTCGTTGGTTTCGGTCTCCATGCCGGCCAGGCTCTGGTCCATCGAGCGCCAGCGCGCGGCGAGCTGCTCGGCCGAGGCCAGCACCTGGCTGCGCGCGACCGTCGACGTGGGTTCGGCGACCACGCCTTCGACAGCGCCGAAGAAACCCGACCAGGGCGCGGACAGCCCGGTGGCGGTGTCCGACACCAGCCCGTCGATGCGGCCAGAGAGCGACGACAGTTGCTGCAGGCGGCCGAGTTCGCTGCTGCTGTCGACCTGCCGCGCGAACACGAGGCTGTCGGCCAGGCGTTGCAGCTTGGCCACGTCTACGCCGGTGCCGATGTGCGAGGCGCCGACGCCCTGGCCGGGGCGCGTGGCGAGTTCCACGCGCTGCCGGCTGTAGCCCGGCGTCGCGGCGTTGGCGACGTTGTTGCCGACGGTGCCCAGCGCCCGCTGGAAGGCGAGCAGGGCGGAGCTGCCGGTGGAAAGCATGGTCATGCGTCAGCCTCGCGTCGCGCCGGGCAGGGAAGCCAGCGCGCGGTTGAGCGTGGGCCCGTTGACGATCGCCGAGATCTTGGCGGCGTAGTTCGGGTCGGTGGCGTAACCGGCACGTTGCAGTGCCGAGGCGAAGCGCGTCGCTTCGGTGCCCGCTTCCAGCGCACCGGCGTAGCGCGAGCCGCGCAGCAGGCGCGCGTAGTCGGCGAAGCTGTCGTGCGCGGACGCGTAGGCGCGGAAGTCGGCGGTCTCGTTGCGGCGAACGCCGTTGACGTATTCATGGGTGCCGGAGCTGACGCGGTCGCCCTTCCAACCCGTGGCCTTGATGCCGAACAGGTTGTGCGAGTCCACGCCGCTGCCGCTACCGACCAGCTTGCGGCCCCAGCCGGTTTCCAGCGCGGCCTGCGCGACCAGCGCCTTGGCCGAGACGCCCAGTTCGGCGGCGGTGCGCTGCGCGTGCGGCCAGATCGATTTCACGAACGCTTCGGGGCTGGAGCAGTCCAGCGTGCCGTCGGCGTCGCAGTGGGCGGCGTCCATCGAAGGCATGTTGGCGGGGTATTGCGGTTCGGGCGTCGGCGCGACCGGCAGCGCCAGCGGATTGACGGCCGGCATCGACACGCCACTAGAGCTGGGTGCCAGCATCCCGGAACCCGCCGCCGGCAGCGCCATGGCCATGCCCGCGCCGCTGCTCGGCATCGCCAGCGGCAACATCGCCCCCGGCGCGCGTCCCGGCATCGGCATCGGGCCGCTGGCGGTCACGCTGGCCTGGGCCATGCCGCTGCTGCGCTCGAGCTGCTGCACGATCATCGGCGCCAGGCCCAGGCCGCGGCCCTTGGTCAGCTCCTTCGCCAGTTGCTGGTCGTGCATGTCTCGGTAGGTGCTGTTCTCGCCGAACATCGAGTCGCCCATGCTGGTGGACCGCATGGTCTTGAGCATCATCTGCGCGAATTGCGTCTCCAGCTCGCGCGCAGCCGTCTGCAGCCGCTCGCGCGAAGGTTGCGCGGACGGCGTCAGGGGGACGGCGGTGGCGGATGGGAGACGCATGGCGGGGTCAGTGCAAGGGTTGTGCCGTTGTTGGGGACTAGGGACTAGGGACTAGGGACTAGGGACTAGGGGCTAGGGGCTAGGACAGGCGAGGAGCGGAGCGGCGAGCGTGTTCTCACTAGCCCCCAGCCTCTAGTCCTTAACCCCTCGAAGATCAGATCACCTCGAGTTCGGCGCGCAGCGAGCCGGCGCGCTTGAGCGCTTCCAGGATCGCGACGATGTCGCCCGGGGCGGCGCCGACGGCGTTGACCGCGCGAACAATGGCCTCGAGCGAGGTGCCGCCTTCGAACATGAACATGCGGCTGCCCTCCTGGCTGGCCTCGATGGTCGATTGCGGGGTGATGGTGGTGGCGCCGCCGGAGAACGCGCCCGGCTGGTCGACCTGCAGGCTCTCGACGATCGACACCGTCAGCGAGCCGTGCGCGACCGCGGCCGGCAGCACGGTGACCTGGCCGCCCATGACCACGGTGCCGGTGCGGGCGTTGACGATGACCTTGGCCGCCGCCACGCCCGGCGCGACCTGCAGGCCTTCAAGCGCCGACAGGAACGAGATGCGGTCGCCCGGCGGCGGCGTCACTTCGATGGTCACGCCGTCCAGCGCGCGGGCGCGGCCCGGGCCGAAGGCGCGGTCGATGGCCGAGACGATCGAGGCGGCGGTGGAGAAGTCGAATTCGTGCAGGTTGAGCAGCACCGGGCCACCGGACGGGCCGCCGGCGACGGCGCGCTCGACGATCGCGCCGTTGGGGATGGAGCCGCTGTTGGGGGCGTTGACCGAGATCCGCGAGCCGTCGCGCCCGGAGGCGCCGAAGCCGCTGACCACCAGGTTGCCCTGCGCGATGGCGTAGACCTCGCCGTCGATGCCCTTGAGCGGCGCCATCAGCAGGCTGCCGCCGCGCAGGGACCCGGCGTTGCCGATCGACGACACGCTGACGTCGATGGTCTGGCCGGGCTTGGCGTAGGCCGGCAGTTCGGCGTGGATGGCCACGGCCGCCACGTTCTTGAGCTGCGGGTTGACGCCCGGCGGGATGGTCACGCCGAGCTGGTCGAGCATGTTCTTCAGGCTCTGCACCGTGAAGGGCGTCTGGCTGGTGCGGTCGCCGCTGCCGTCCAGGCCGACCACCAGGCCGTAGCCGACCAGCTGGTTGCCACGCACGCCGGCCACCTGGGCCAGGTCCTT
>MIDV01000025.1:12959-13359 GCA_001830245.1 Lysobacterales bacterium RIFOXYA1_FULL_69_10
GTAGGTGTCGATGCGGCGCGGCTTCTTCGCCGGTGCATCGCTGGAACGTTCGGGGTTCTGCGGGTGCATGGCGACGCTCAGTTCGGGAAGATCGGCGAGTTGAAGAAGCGGCCCAGCCAGCCCATCGAGTTGGACTGCGCGATCGCGCCGCGGCCACCGTAGGCGATGCGCGCGTCGGCGACCTTGCCGGAGGAGATGGTGTTGTCCGGGTTGATGTCGGCCGGACGCACGATGCCCTGGATCTGCACCAGTTCGTCGCCCTGGTTCAGGCGCATGTTCTTCTGCCCCTGCACGACCAGGTTGCCGTTGGGCAGGCGCTGGATCACGGTGACCGTCACGCTGCCCTGCAGCCGGTTGCTCTGCGCGCTGTTGCCCGCGCCGCTGAAGCCGCGGTCGCCGT
>MIDV01000026.1:0-3613 GCA_001830245.1 Lysobacterales bacterium RIFOXYA1_FULL_69_10
ATGCCCGGGGTGTGCGCGAAGCGGGTCCAGATGCTGGGCCCGGCGCCATCGGCCATCGGCGAGCCTTCGATCTGGTGCGCGGCCGTGGCGGCCCCCCAGAGGAATCCGTCGGGAAAGGTGCGCTGGCTCATTCGAAAGGGCCTCCTGCGGGGCGGTGGGCCGCGTGGCGGATGCGGCATGTAAACGGTTACATTGCAGGATAGCGGAGCCTGCCGGCAATTGCATTGCGCCCGTCGGCGGTCCGTATGATCGGCCAGCGGTTCGCCCGTCGGGCCCGCCGCGACCCATCCGGAGAACGCATGGCCAAGGTCACCCTGGAGCGCTTGCGCAAGGTCTATCCCAACGATGTGGTGGGCGTGGACGACGCCACCTTCGAGGTCGCCGACGGCGAACTGCTGGTGCTGGTGGGACCGTCGGGCTGCGGCAAGTCGACGCTGCTGCGGATGATCGCCGGGCTGGAGTCGATCACCTCGGGCACGCTGCGCATCGGCGACCGCGTGGTCAACGACGTGCCGCCCAAGGACCGGGACATCGCGATGGTGTTCCAGAGCTACGCGCTGTACCCGCACATGACCGTGGCCGAGAACCTGGGCTTCGCCCTGAAGCTGCGCGGCCACGACAGGGCCACGGTCGCCGCGCGCGTCAAGGAGGCCGCTGCCGTGCTCAAACTGGACGCGCTGCTGGACCGCAAGCCGGCGGCGCTGTCGGGCGGCCAACGCCAGCGTGTCGCACTGGGGCGTGCGCTGGTGCGGCACCCACAGGTGTTCCTGCTGGACGAGCCGCTGTCCAACCTCGACGCCAAGCTGCGCGGCGGCATGCGCGTGGAGATCGCGCGGCTGCACCGCCAGCTGGACGCGACGATGGTGTACGTCACCCACGACCAGATCGAGGCGATGACGCTGGGGCAGCGCATCGTGGTGCTCCGAGACGGCCGCATCCAGCAGATCGATACGCCCATGGCGCTGTACGAACGCCCGGCCAACCTGTTCGTCGCCACGTTCCTCGGCAGCCCCGGCATGAACGTGCTGCGCGGAAGGTTGGAGCAGGCGGACGGGCTGCGTCTGGTCACCGGCAGCGGGAGCGCCCCGGTCGACCTGACCGCCGCCGGGCTGGCGGTGGACGCGGCGTGGCTCGGTCGCGACGTCGCGCTGGGCATCCGGCCCGAGCACCTGCAGCCGACACGGGACGGGCAGGCTGCCGCACTGGCACCCACGGTCGAAGTGATCGAGCCGGTGGGCAACGAAATATTCGTCAACCTCCGCCACGGCGATGCCGGCTTGGTCGCCCGCTGCCCGCCGCAGGTGCTGCCGGCCCCGGGCGAGACACTGCCGCTTGGTTTGCCGGCGGGATGCGTGCATGTGTTCGAGGCCGATGGTGAGGGGCGGCGGCTGTCCGCGTGACCGACGCCCCGCGCGGGTCGTCCATGGGCGTTCCACTGCGGCCTGTAGCCACGCCGGAGCCCCGCTATACTCGCTGGATCGCGCGGCCGCCCGGCTGCGTTCCGCCTAGATAATTCAATATCTTGCGCGGCTTATTTCGAGTCGTTTCGCAATCAATCGGCGCGCCCGTTGGCGTGCCAGGGGCCCGTCCGCCGCATGCGTCTGTCCACGATCAAGCTGTCCGGCTTCAAGTCCTTCGTCGATCCCACCACGCTGCACCTGCCGACCAACATGACCGGCGTGGTCGGGCCAAACGGCTGCGGCAAGTCCAACATCATCGACGCCGTGCGCTGGGTGATGGGCGAGAGCTCGGCCAGCCGCCTGCGCGGCGACTCGCTGACGGACGTGATCTTCGCCGGCTCCTCGGCCCGCAAGCCGGTGTCGCAGGCGATGGTCGAGCTGATCTTCGACAACAGCGACCACACAATCACGGGCGAGTACGGCGCCTACGACGAGATCTCGGTCAAGCGCACGGTCAGCCGCGATGGCGGCAGCCAGTACTACCTCAACGGCGCCAAGTGCCGCCGCCGCGACATCACCGACCTGTTCCTGGGCACCGGCCTGGGGCCGCGCAGCTACTCGATCATCGAGCAGGGGATGATCAGCCAGATCATCGAGGCGCGCCCGGAGGACCTGCGCGTGTACCTGGAGGAGGCCGCCGGCATCTCCAAGTACAAGGAGCGCCGTCGCGAGACCGAGACCCGCATCCGCCATACCCGCGAGAACCTGGACCGCCTCAACGACCTGCGCGAGGAGGTCGGCAAGCAGCTCGAGCACCTCAAGCGCCAGGCGCGCCAGGCCGAGCAGTACCAGGCGATCCAGGCCGACCGCAAGATCCGCGACGTCGAGTGGAAGGCGCTGGAGCACCGCGAACTCGACCGCAAGCTGCAGGCCCAGCGCGAGAAGCTGGCGCAGCAGGAAACCCGGCTGCAGCAGCTGATCGCCGAGCAGCGCGAGGCCGAACGCGAGATCGAGACCGGCCGCGTCAAGCGCGAAGAGGCCGCCGAAGCGCTCAACAAGGCGCAAGCCGAAAGCTACGAAGTCAGCGGCGCGCTGGCCCGCATCGAGCAGCAGATCCAGCACCAGCGCGAGATGTCGTCGCGCCTGCAGCGCGCCCGCGACGAGGCCCAGGCGGCGCTGGCGGAGATCGCCGAGCACATCGGCAGCGACCAGTCGCAGCTGGACGTGTTGCAGACCGCAGTGGCCGAGGCCGAACCGCGCCTGGAAATGCTGCGCGAGACCGACGAAGCCCGGCAGGAGGCATTGCGCGACGCCGAGACCCGGCTGGGCGACTGGCAGCAGCGCTGGGACGAACACAGCCGAGCGCAGTCCGAAGCGGTACGCGCCGCGGACGTCGAGCGCACCCGCATCGAGCACCTCGACCGCCAGGCACTGGACGCCGAGCGTCGCCGCGAAGCGCTGACGGCCGAACGCGCCGGGTTGGACGTCGAAGCGCTCGCCGTGTCGTTCGAGCAGATCCAGGAGCAGCACGACACCCAGAAGGCGTCGCTGGAGACGCTCACCGAGCAGCTGGAGGCGCGCAAGGCAGGCGTGGGCCAGCTGCAGGAGCAGCAGCGCGGCGTGCAGGCCGAGCTGGCCGACACCCGCAAGAGTGCGCAGGCCGCGCGCGGCCGCCTGTCTTCGCTGGAAACGCTGCAGCACGCGGCGCTGGGCCAAGAGCAGGGCGCCGCGGTCGGCTGGCTGAAGGCCCGCGGCCTGGATTCGGCCACCCGTGTCGGCGAGGCACTGCAGGTCGAGCCGGGCTGGGAGAACGCAGTGGAAACCGCGCTCGGTCGCATGATCGAAGGCGTGCTGGTCGAGGCGCCCCAGGCGCTGGTCGAGGCCGTCGGCGAACTGGCCGAGGGCCGCCTGTCGCTGGTCTCGAACGACCCCGACGACACCGTATATCCGGCGACCTCGCTGGCCTCGCGCGTCCGGGGCCCGGCGGCCATCCGCCGCCTGCTGGCGCGGCTGCACGGCGCCGACGACCTCGCCGAGGCACGTCGTCTGCTGGCCGGGTTGGGCGAGGGCGAGTCGGTCATCACCCGCAGCGGCGAGCGCCTGGGCGCGGGTTGGCTGCAGGTGATGCGCGCGGGCGACGCCCAGCAGGGCGCACTGCTGCGTGAGCGCGAGATCGTGTCCCTGCGTGGCGAGATCGAAACGCTGCAGGCACG
>MIDV01000026.1:3643-7787 GCA_001830245.1 Lysobacterales bacterium RIFOXYA1_FULL_69_10
GTTGCGCGACCGCCTGCTGGCGGCCGAGCAGCAGCGCGAGGACGCGCAGCGCGGCCTCTACATGGCGCACCGCAGCGTGTCCGAGCTGGCCGGCCAGTTGCAAAGCCAGCAGGGCCGGCTGGACTCGGCGCGCGGGCGCATCGAGAAGATCGAGGCCGAACTGGCGACGCTGGCGCAGTCGCTGGACGGCAGCCGCGAGCAGGGCCGCGAAGCCCGTGCACGGCAGGAAGAAGCGGTCGAGCGGATGGGGACGTTGGAGGACGCCCGCCAGCAGCTCGAAGCCGAACGCCGCACGTTGACCGAGGCCCGCGACCAGGCACGCACCGCCGCCCGCGAATCGCGCGACACCGCGCACGCACTGGCGCTGACACTGGAATCCCAGCGCACGCAGATCGCCGCGCTGACCCAGGCGCTGGACCGCATGGGTGGCCAGCGGGGCCAACTCGACACGCGCCTGGGCGAACTGTCCGCGCAGCTGGCCGACGGCGACGCGCCGGTGCAGACCCTGGAGGAACAGCGTCAGGTCGCCCTCGAGCAGCGCGTGCAGGCCGAGCAGGCGCTTACCGCCGCGCGCACCATGCTGGACGGCATCGACAACGACCTGCGTCGGTTCGAGCAGACCCGCCACCAGCGCGACGAACAGGCGCTTCAGCAGCGAGAAGCCATCGGCCAGCGCCGGCTGGAGCAGCAGGCGCTGGTGCTCAAGGCCGAGGGCCTGTCGGAGGCCGTTGTCGAAGCCGGCTTCGTGCTGGAGGAGGTCGCCAATACGCTGGCCGAGGATGCCTCCCCGCAGGACTGGGGACGCACCGTCAATGAGCTCGACGCCAAGCTGCGCCGGCTGGAGCCGGTCAACCTGGCGGCGATCGCCGAGCACGCCGAGGCCGCGCAGCGCAAGGATTATTTGGACGCGCAGAACACCGACCTGACGACCGCGCTGGAAACCCTCGAGGACGCGATCCGCAAGATCGACCGCGAGACGCGCGGCCGCTTCAAGGACACGTTCGACCGCGTGAACTCGGGCGTGCAGGAGCTGTACCCGCGCCTGTTCGGTGGCGGCCATGCCTACCTGGAGCTGACCGGCGAGGACCTGCTGGATACCGGCGTGGCGATCATGGCGCGCCCGCCCGGCAAGCGCGTGTCCAACATCTCGTTGCTGTCGGGCGGTGAGAAGGCGATGACGGCGGTGGCGCTGGTGTTCGCGATCTTCCGCCTCAACCCCGCGCCGTTCTGCCTGCTCGACGAGGTTGATGCACCGCTGGATGAGGCCAACGTTGGCCGATTCACCGCGATGGTCAGCGAGATGAGCGAGCAGGTGCAGTTCCTGTTCGTCACCCACAACAAGGCGACGATGGAAGCCGCGCACCAGATGTCGGGCGTGACCATGCGCGAGCCGGGCGTGAGCCGGCTGGTATCGGTCGACCTGGCGGAAGCGACGCGCCTGGCGGGCGCGGCGTAAGGGCCACCGTGGTTCGACCAGGCCGGAAGGCTTTGCGCCTTTCGCCCGCATTGCGGACAATCGCCCGTCACCTTATTGCACGGCCCTCCAGGAGACCCCGATGTCCGACGTGACCCTGCTGCGAATCGGAATCCTCGTCGCCGGCCTGATCCTGATCGCCGCGATCGTGTTCTTCGGCCGTCCGCGCAAGCCCGGCCAAGGGCGCCGCGTCCCGCGCGACGGCCGTGATGCCACCGCCCGCCGCGAGCCGACACTGGGCGAGCAGCTCGAGAACGAGCTGGCCAGCGATGAGCTTCCCGCGGGTGGCGATGCAGCGACGCAGGCGGAACTCGACCTGTTCGAACGCACCGTCGAAGGCGGCGCGGCAGCGGGCAACACCGAACTTGGCCGCCGCGTCAGCGAAGAGTTCGACAAGATCATCACCCTGTACCTGGCCGCCCGCGCCGGCGAAAAGCTGCACGGGCCGGACGTCGTGGTCGCGGCGGAGAAGGCCGGCCTTGTCTATGGCCACATGGGCGTCTTCCACCGTCTGGTCGAGGGCCACCCCGAGCGCGGCCCGGTGTTCAGCGTCGCCAACATCATGAAGCCGGGCAGCTTCGACATGGCCGACATCCAGTCGCTGGAGACCCCGGCCATTGCGTTCTTCCTGACGCTGCCCGCACCGGTGCCGGCGCTCAACGCCTGGGAGACCATGCAGCCGACGGCCGAGCGCATGGCCGAGCTGCTGGGCGGCATCGTGCTGGATGAGCAGCGCAATGCGCTGGGCCGCCAGCGCGTCATGCACATCCGCGACGAACTGCGCGCCTACGACCGCGAGCGTGAAGCGCCGCCGCTGACGCGGCCCGGGCGCTGGTAAGACGCCCCACGGGATTCGTTCGGCGCGGCTCTTCGAGTTGCGCGGTCGCCCCTTCCGCCCCGCCACATGCCCAGTCCCGCCGCCCGCATCGAAGAACTCCGTCGCACGCTCGACGACGCCAACTACCGGTATTACGTGCTCGACGACCCGTCGATGCCCGACGCCGAGTACGACCGGCTGTTGCGCGAACTCGAGGCGCTGGAAGCGGAGCATCCCGAGCTCGCCAGCGAGGATTCGCCGACCCAGCGCGTCGGTATCGCGCCTACCGGCGCGTTCGCCGAAGTGCGCCATTCGATGCCGATGCTGTCGCTGGGCAACGCGTTCGAGGACGAGGAGGTTGCCGATTTCGTTCGCCGGATCGGCCAGGCGCTCGACGAGGACGAGCCGGTGTTCTCGGTCGAGCCCAAGCTCGACGGCCTGGCGATCAGCCTGCGCTACGAGGACGGCCGCTTCGTGCAGGGTGCCACGCGCGGCGATGGCGCCACCGGCGAGGACGTCACCGCCAACCTGCGCACGGTGAAGGCGGTACCGCTGCACCTGCGCGGAGACGGCTGGCCACGCGTGCTGGAGGTGCGCGGCGAGGTCTACATGCCGCTGGCGGCGTTCAAGCGCTACAACGAGCGGGCCCTGGCGGAGGGCGGCAAGGTGCTCGCCAATCCGCGCAACGGCGCGGCCGGGTCCTTGCGCCAGCTCGACCCCCGCATGACGGCGCAGCGTCCGCTCGCGTTCTACGCCTACGGCGTCGGCGCGGTGGACGGTGGCGAGCTGCCGCAGACGCACTCGGCGACGCTCGCCAAGCTGCGCGAGTGGGGCTTCCCGGTCAGCGGTGAGAGCGATGTCGTCCGCGGCCTGGACGGCCTGCTCGGCTACTACCGCCGAATCGGCGAGCGCCGCGATTCGCTGCCGTTCGACATCGACGGCGTGGTCTACAAGATCGACGACTACGCCGAACAGGAGCAGCTCGGCTTCGTCTCGCGCGCACCGCGCTGGGCGCTGGCGCACAAGTTCCCGGCGCAGGAGCAGTCGACCGTTCTGGAAGGCATCGATATCCAGATCGGCCGTACCGGGGCTGTCACTCCCGTGGCGCGCCTGAAACCCGTGCAGGTGGCCGGTGTCACCGTCACCAGCGCCACGCTGCACAACGCCGACCAGATTGCGCGGCTGGACGTGCGCGTCGGCGACACGGTGATCGTGCGCCGCGCCGGTGACGTAATCCCGGAGGTCGTGCGGGTGATGCCCGAGTACCGCGACCCGCACGCATCCGAGTGGGCGATGCCGACCGCGTGCCCGGTCTGCGGGTCGGAGATTGTGCGCGAGGAGGGCGAGGCCGTCTGGCGGTGCTCGGGCGAGCTGTCGTGCCCGGCGCAGCGCAAGGAAGCAATCCGCCATTTCGTCTCGCGCCGGGCCATGGACGTGGAGGGCATGGGCGAGCGCTTCGTCGAAGCGCTGGTCGACCTGGGGTTCGTCGAGTCGGTGGCCGATATCTACCGACTGACGCTCGATGACCTGCTGGAGATGAAGCGTCGCGCGGACGAGCGCGACGGCACCACGCCGGAGACGGTAAAGGCGGGCAAGGTCGCCACCAGGTGGGCCGAGAACCTGGTGGACGCCATCGAACTCAGCCGCCGTACGACGCTGGAGCGCTTCCTGTTCGCGCTGGGCATCCAGCACGTTGGCGAGAGCACGGCCAAGGCTCTGGCGCAATGGTTCGGCTCGCTCGACATCGTGCGGCGCCTGCCGTGGCCGTTGTTCAAGCACGTTCCGGACATTGGCGGCGAAGTGGCTCGGGCCTTGGGCCACTTCTTCGACCAGGCCGGCAACCAGCAGGTCAT
>MIDV01000026.1:7816-27555 GCA_001830245.1 Lysobacterales bacterium RIFOXYA1_FULL_69_10
CCTGGAGATCCCAAAGGTCACGCGCATCCGCGCCGAGCAACTGGCCGCCGCATTCCCGCACGCCACTTCATTGATCGATGCACCCGAGCACAACTTCGTGACCGCCGGCCTGCCTGCCGATACCGCCTCGGCACTGGCCACATGGCTGGAAGTGGAGGCCAACAGTCGCCTGCTTTCGGCCTCGTTCGAGGCGATGCAGGCGCTGCTGGCCGCATTGCCCGCCGATGACGCCATCGCCGTCGGCCCGCTGGACGGCAAGACGGTCGTGCTGACCGGCACGCTGACGTCGATGACCCGCGACGAGGCCAAGGCACGCCTCGAGGCGCTGGGCGCCAAGGCCGCAGGCAGCGTGTCGAAGAAGACCGACTTCGTCGTCGCGGGCGAGGCAGCGGGCTCCAAGCTCGCCAAGGCGGAGTCGCTGGGGGTCGAGGTCTGGGACGAAGCCCGGTTGCAGGCCTTCCTCGCCGACCATGAATGACCTCATGCCTCCTGTAGGAGCGGCTTCAGCCGCGATCGTGAAGTCGGTTCGCGCGGCCAGACATCAGATCGCGGCTGAAGCCGCTCCTACAAAGGCCTGTCTCGATGTCTGTTGACTGGCAGCCCTCCGCATCGTTCGACGCCCTGCGCCTGCGCGCGGCGCTCAACGCACGGATCCGCACGTTCTTTGCCGAGCGCGGGGTGACGGAGGTCGAGACACCGGTGATGTCCGTCGCCGGCAACACCGATCCGAACATCGCGTCCTTCTCGCTGGAGTTCTCCGGCCGCACGGATGGCGCCTCGCGCACGCGCTGGCTGCGCACCTCGCCCGAGTACCCGCTCAAGCGCCTGCTCGCGGCGGGCTTCGGTGACTGTTACGAGTTGGGTCGCGTGTTCCGCGACGGTGAGGCCGGCGGCCGCCACAACCCCGAGTTCACCATGCTGGAGTGGTACCGGCTCGGCTGGGACCACCACAGGCTGGTCGATGAAACCGCGGACCTGATCCTGCAGGCCCTGGCGCTGGTCGACCGTGGCGCGACCCTGCAACGCGTCCGCTACCGCGACCTCTACCACCGCGAACTCGGCCTCGACCCGATGACCGCGTCCGACGACTCGCTGCGCAATGCACTCGGCGACCTCGTGATCGACCCGGCCGGGCTGACCCGCGACGACTGGCTCGACCTGCTGATGACCCACCGGCTGCAGCCGGCGTTCCCGGTCGACCGGATGACGGCCGTGGTCGACTACCCCGCCAGCCAGTGCGCGCTGGCCCGCATCGCACCGGACGAAGAGGGCACGCCCGTGGCGCAGCGTTTCGAGCTTTATCTCGGGCCGCTGGAGCTGGCCAACGGCTACCACGAGCTGTCTGACGCGGCGGAGCAGGGCGCCCGGTTCGACCGCGACCGCGCGGTCCGTACATCGCGCGGAGATGCCGTCCCGCCCCGCGACGACCGCCTGCTGGATGCGCTTGCAGCGGGTTTCCCCGACTGCGCAGGCGTCGCGCTGGGCGTGGACCGCCTGCTGATGGCGATGCTCGGGACCGACCGCATCGCCGACGTGCTCGCCTTCGACTTCGCCCGCGCCTAGCCCCGCTTCTGCAGGCGCGGCTTCCGCCGCGATCTCCCCTCGCCCTCCTGTAGGAGCGACGTAAGTCGCGACCGGGAGTGGGTCGCCGCGATGCTATCCGCAGGTAGCGATCGCGAGTCACCTCGCTCCTGCATTCCAGGGGCGGCGAGATGGTCGCGGCTGAAGCCGCTCCTACAGGGCTGCGGATAGAATCGCCGGATGACCGACACCTTCGATTTCGACCGTTACGACCGCGTCCGCCCGATCCGCTGGACCGGCGACGCCCTCGAGCTGCTCGACCAGCGCAAGCTGCCCTTCATCGTCGAATACGTGCGTTGTGACACCAGCGACCAGGTGGCCGAGGCCATCCATGCATTGACGGTGCGTGGTGCGCCGGCGATCGGCATCGCGGCGGCGTGGGGCGTGGCGCTGGCCGCACGCGACGTGCAGGCCGCCAGCGGCGCGGAAGCCGCCGCGGCACTGGAGCCCGCGATGCAGCGGCTCAACGCGGCACGCCCGACCGCGGTCAACCTGGCCTGGGCGCTGGCCCGCATGCGCCGGGTGCTGGCATCGGCTGGTGCCGACTGGCGCGAGGTGATCGAGCGCGAGGCCCACGCCATCACTGCCGAGGACCTCGCCGCCAACCGGCGCATGGGCGCGTTGGGCGCGGCGCTGATCGGCGAGGGCAGCGGCGTGATGACCCACTGCAATACCGGCTCGCTGGCCACGGCCGGCTTCGGCACCGCGCTGGGCGTGATCCGCGCCGGCGTGGCACAGGGGCGCATCGGCAAGGTGTACGCCGGCGAGACGCGGCCATGGCTGCAGGGCGCGCGCCTGACGGCGTGGGAGCTGCAGCAGGACGGCATCCAGCCCACCCTGATTGCCGATGCCGCCGCCTCGCACCTGATGAAGACCGGCGCGGTGCAGTGGGTGGTGGTCGGTGCCGACCGCATCTGCGCCAACGGCGACACGGCCAACAAGATCGGTACGTACCAGCTGGCGTTGGCAGCGAAACACCACGGCGTGAAGTTCATGGTGGCCGCGCCGTCGTCCACGGTCGACATGGAAACGCCCGACGGCGATGCCATCGAGATCGAGGAGCGCGACCCGGGCGAGCTGTTCGGCGTCGGCACGGTGCGCACCGCGGCCGAACAGATCGCGGCCTGGAACCCCGTGTTCGACGTAACCCCGCACACGCTGATCGATGCGATCGTCACCGAGCGCGGCGTCATCGAGCAGCCAGACGAGGCGAAGATGCGGGCTGCGTTCGGCTGATCTTCGTGCCACAGATGGATGCGGATCGCCACGAGACGATCTTTAGCAGAGAAGCTGCCTGAGCCCCTCTCCCCCCGGGAGAGGGGTGGGGGAGAGGGGCCGGCGGCGCGTCGTTGCGACGGACAGCCGGTGTTGTCACCAACTCAGGTGCATGGCGGTTTCCGGCCCCTCTGCACTTCATTTCCTCCCGCTCCACCGGACCCTCTCCCCCGGTCCTCTCCTGTGGGGAGAGGGACGCAATGCCGCCGCATTTGCCCTCGCCGCGCCCATCCGCGTCGTCCGTGGCGCAAGAACTCGCGCCCGGTCCCCTGATGGCGTCGTAAGTGCTTGTTTATGCGTATAAATCGGAGTGCGCGCCCCCGCCATTCGTGATACGATTTCACGTCTTTTTGATGCCGTTCCCAACGGTTGCTTTGCGGGTGCTTGAAAGCCCCTCCGAAGCACGTCCGGAAACGGCCTGATCCGCCTCCAGAAACGGAAACCCGATGGCCGAACTCGCCAAGGAAATCATCCCGGTCAATCTCGAAGACGAGATGCGCCGCAGCTACCTGGACTACGCGATGAGCGTCATCGTCGGGCGGGCACTGCCCGACGCGCGCGACGGCCTCAAGCCGGTGCACCGCCGGGTGCTCTACGCGATGAACGAGCTGGGCGCGCACAGCAACAAGCCGTACTACAAGTCGGCTCGCATCGTCGGTGACGTCATCGGTAAGTATCACCCGCACGGCGATTCGGCGGTGTACGACACCCTGGTGCGCATGGCGCAGCCGTTCTCGCTGCGTTACATGCTGGTGGACGGGCAGGGCAACTTCGGTTCGGTCGACGGCGACTCCGCCGCGGCCATGCGCTACACCGAGGCGCGCATGTCGCGCATCAGCCACGAGCTGCTGGCCGACATCGATAAGGAAACCGTCGACTTCCAGCCCAACTACGACGAGAAGGAACTCGAGCCCTCGGTGATGCCGACCCGGGTGCCGAACCTGCTGGTCAACGGCTCGGCCGGCATCGCGGTGGGCATGGCGACGAACATCCCGCCGCACAACATGTCCGAGGTGATCGACGCGACCATCGCGCTGATCGACCAGCCCGACATCGACGTCGACGGGCTGATGGAACACATTCCCGGCCCGGACTTCCCGACCGCGGGCATCATCAACGGCACCGCCGGCATCATCAACGCCTACCGCACCGGCCGTGGCCGGGTGCGCATGCGCGCGCGGGCCGAGGTCGAGGTGGCCGACAACGGGCGCGAGGCGATCGTCGTCACCGAGATCCCCTACCAGGTCAACAAGGCGCGGCTGATCGAGAAGATCGCCGAGCTGGTCAAGGAAAAGAAGCTCGAGGGCATCAGCGAGCTGCGCGACGAGTCCGACAAGGACGGCATGCGCATCTACATCGAGGTCAAGCGGGGCGAGTCCGCGGAGGTCGTGCTCAACAACCTCTACCAGCAGACCCAGATGGAGTCGGTGTTCGGCATCAACATGGTGGCGCTGGTCGACGGCCGACCTCAGCTGCTGAACCTCAAGCAGGTGCTGGAGGCGTTCGTCCGCCACCGCCGCGAGGTCGTCACCCGCCGAACCATCTTCGACCTGCGCAAGGCCCGTGCACGCGCGCACATCCTTGAGGGCCTCACGGTTGCGCTGGCCAACATCGACGACATGATCGAACTGATCAAGACGTCGGCCAACCCGAACGAGGCGCGCGAGCGGATGCTGGCGCGTACGTGGGAACCGGGCCTGGTCGGTGCGCTGCTGGCGGCCACCGGCGCCGACGCCTCGCGCCCGGAGGACCTGCCCGACGGCGTGGGCCTCATCGATGGCCGCTACCAGCTGACCGAGACCCAGGCCCAGCAGATCCTGGAGATGCGCCTGCACCGCCTGACCGGGCTGGAGCAGGAGAAGCTCACCGAGGAATACAAGCTGCTGCTGGAGACGATCCGCGGCCTGATCGAGATCCTCGAGAACCCCGACGTGCTGCTGGAAGTCATCCGCACCGAACTGCGCAACGTCAAGGAAGAGTTCGGCGATGCGCGCCGCAGCGAGATCCGCCAGAGCGAGGAAGACCTCGACATCCTCGACCTGATCGCACCGGAAGACGTGGTGGTGACGCTGTCGCACGCCGGCTACGCCAAGCGCCAGCCGGTCACCGCGTATCGGGCGCAGAAGCGCGGCGGCCGCGGTCGCAACGCGGCGGCGACCAAGGACGAGGATTTCATCGACAAGCTGTGGCTGGTCAACACGCATGACACGCTGCTGACGTTCACCAGCGCCGGCCGCGTGTTCTGGCTGTCGGTGCACCAGTTGCCCGATGCCGGCCCGAACGCCCGCGGCCGGCCGATCATCAACTGGATCCCGCTGGAAACCGGCGAGCAGGTCCAGGCGGTGGTCCCGGTGCGCGAGTACGAGGAAGGCAAGTACGTGTTCTTCGCCACCCGCAACGGCACGGTCAAGAAGACGCCGCTGACGGAGTTCGCCTACCGCCTGCAGCGCGGCAAGATCGCCATCAACCTCGACGAGGGCGATGCGCTGGTCAATGCCGAGCTGACCAACGGCGAGCGCGACATCATGCTGTTCGCCAGCAATGGCAAGGCCGTACGGTTCGACGAGGGTTCGGTGCGCTCGATGGGCCGCACCGCCACCGGCGTGCGCGGCATGCGCCTGGCCGAGGGCGAGCAGGTCGTCAGCCTGATCGTGATCGACGGTGACGGCGACATCCTCACCGCCAGTGCGCGCGGTTACGGCAAGCGTACGCCGCAGGCCGAGTACCCGCGCAAGGGCCGCGGCACGCAGGGCGTGCTGGCCATCAAGACCAGCGAGCGCAACGGTCCGCTGGTCGGTGCGGTGCAGCTGAGCGAGCACCACGAGGTGTTGCTGATCTCCGACGGCGGAACGCTGGTGCGGACCCGCGCCTCCGAGATCTCGCAGGTCAGCCGCAACACCCAGGGCGTCACGCTGATGCGCCTGGCCGCCGACGAGACCCTGCAGGCGGTTGAGCGCCTGGATGCCTCGCTGGACGACGAAGACGTCGAGGGTGAGGGCGTCGATGTCGCCATCGACCCGACGGCTGTGACGCAGCCGGCCGGGGCTGCCACGGCAGAGCCTGCGCCCGACGCGGGCTGACCGCTTCGGTCCTGGATGCGAAAACGCCGCCCTCGGGCGGCGTTTTCGTTGGTGACGGCGGGGTGTCGGCTACTTCGACGCGTCGAGCAGCTCCAGCATGTGCTCGGCCGACGACACGCGGAACTCGCCCGGGGCCTCGACCTGCAGTTCGCGGACAATGCCGTCCTCGGCGTACAGCGCGAAGCGCTTGGCGCGCGTGCCCATGCCGTACGCGCTGGCGTCGAGCTGCAGGCCCAGCGCCCGCGCGAAGTCGCCATTGCCGTCGGCCAGCATCATCAGGCCATCGGGCACGTGGTGGGCCTGGCCCCAGGCCTGCATCACGAAGGGGTCGTTGACCGACATGCATGCCACCTCGACGCCGCGGCTGCGGAAGTCGTCGAAATGTTCCACGAAGCCGGGCAGGTGCTTTTCCGAGCACGTGGGGGTGAACGCGCCGGGCACCGCGAAGAGCACGATCCGCCGGCCATCGAACAGGTTGTTGGTGTCGATGGTCTCGATGCCATCGCGGATACGCTGCAGGGGGACCTCGGGGATGCGGTCGCCGACTTTGATGCTCATGGTGTGGCCTTCGACAGGGGGAAGCGGCACAGTCTAGGGCGTCGCGGGCGCATCCACGTCAACACCGCGGCAACAGCGCCACCGGTGGGAATCCGGGCCGGCGGCGGCGAGAATGATGGCGGTTGCCTCCCGTTGCCTTCACTTGAAATCGCGCCGACCGCGGCCATTGTGTCTGCCCCCGGTGCGGGTCCGCGAGTGCGGCCTACGTCCAAGTGGCGTGGGGCGCGCGAACCCGCCACACCCCACTGACCGGTACGAGATGCCATGCAATTCAAGGACTACTACGACACGCTCGGGGTCGAACCTTCCGCCGGCGAAGCGGAAATCAAAACCGCGTATCGGCGCCTGGCGCGCAAATACCACCCGGACGTCAGCAAGGAAGCCAGTGCGGAAGAGCGGTTCAAGGCCGTCAACGAGGCGTACGAGGCGCTGCGCGACCCGCAGAAGCGCGCCGCCTACGACCAGTTGCGCGCGCGTGGCTACCGGCCGGGCGACGAGGTGCAGCCGCCGCCCGGTGGGTTCGGGGGCGGGCAGGGATACGGCGGCGTGGACTTCGAGGAGATCTTTGCCGGTGGCGGCGCCGGGGGTGGCTTCAGCGACTTCTTCGAAAGCATGTTTGGCCGCGGCCGGGCACGTGGCGGCCCGGGTTTCCAGGGGCGTCCGCGACCGCCCGGCGATACCCGCGCCAAGCTCGCCATCTCGTTGGAGACCGTCTTCCAGGGCGGGTCGGTGCGCATCGGCATCAACGGCAAGACGCTGGACGTGCGCGTGCCCAAGGGCGTTCGCGAGGGCCAGGTCATCCGCCTGACGGGGCAGGGCGAGGGCGGCGGCAACCTGCTGCTCGAAGTCGAATACGCCGCGCACCCGCAGTTCGAGGTTGACGGCCGCAACATCATCCACCAGCTGCCGGTCGCGCCCTGGGAAGCCGCGCTGGGTGCGACGGTCAGCGTGCCGACATTGGGCGGACCGGTGGAGCTGAAGGTACCGGCGAAGTCGGAAGCCGGGCGAAAGCTGCGCCTGCGGGGCCGTGGCCTGCCGGGTACGCCGGATGGCGACCAGATTGTCGAGCTGGAGGTGCTGGCCCCGACGCCGCAGGACACTGCGCAAACGCAGGCCTACGAGGCGCTGCGGGATGCCTTCTGGAGCGACTGGCGACGGGCTTGAGGCTCAACCCGGCAGCAACTGCCCCAGTACCTCGGCCAGATCGGCTTCGTTGAACGGCTTGGTGATGTAGGCCTTCGCGCCCTGACGCATGCCCCACACGCGGTCCGTGTCCTGGTCCTTGGTGGTCACCAGCACCACCGGGATGTGCTTGGTGGACGGGTCGCGCGTGATCGAGCGGGTCGCCTGGAATCCGTTGAGGTTCGGCATCACCACGTCCATCAGCACCAGGTCCGGGAGCTCGCGCTTGGCCGCCTCGACGCCGGCCGCACCATCTTCGGCGGTCACCGTGTCGTGCCCCAGCTTCTCCACGATGCGCTTGATGCCCACCAGCTGGGACGGCGAATCGTCCACGATCAGAATGCGCGCCATAGTCAGTCCCCGGGAAATGGGGCCGATTGTAGCGGCCCGGGGCGGGGCCGCAAATCGCCCGCATGGGTGGCTCGACAGGCGGCGTCAGTCGCCGCCGATGCGCACCAGCGTCCGGCCGAGCGAGCCGCCTGCCAGCATCACCGGGAACACCTCGTGCAACTGCTCGAGCGTGACCTCGCGGGTGCAGATGCGGTCCAGGTGGCGGGGCTTCCAATCGCTGGCGAGGTGCTGCCAGACGGCCTCGCGGATGTCTCTCGCGGTGCCGGCCGAAGCCACGCCCAGCAGTGACACGCCACGGATGATGAAAGGCATGACCGTCGTTTCGAGCGCATGCGTGGCGGCAAGGCCGGCGCTGGCGACGTTGCCATAGGGCGCAGTCTGCGCCAGCAGGCTGGCCAGCATCGGGCCGCCGACGTTGTCGAGGCCGCCGCCGAACCGTGCCGACTCCATCGGGCGCGTCGTCGAGAGCGCATCACGGCCGACGACCTCGGTGGCGCCGATCGACTTGAGGTAATCGGCCTGGTCGGCCTTGCCGCTCACCGCGTGCACCTCGAAGCCGGCGCGACTGAAGATGTCCACGGCCAGGGAGCCAACGCCGCCGGTGGCGCCGGTGACGGCCAGCGGTCCCAGGTCCGGCGCCTGCCGGTTTTCGACCATACGCAGCAGTGCCAGCGCCGCGGTAAAGCCAGCGGTGCCCAGGATCATGCTTTCGCGCAGGCTGAGCCCGGCGGGTAGGGGAATGGCCCACTGCGACTCGAGGCGGGCGTACTCGGAGTACCCGCCGTCGCGGGTCTCGCTGAGCCCGCATCCGGTGACGAGGACGGCGTCGCCTTCCTTGTAGGCCGCATCGGTGGAGGCCACCACGTGCCCCGCGACGTCGATGCCGCCCACCAGCGGGAAGCGCCGCAGGATCTTGCCTTCGCCCGTGCCGGCCAGCGCGTCCTTGAAGTTGATCGACGAATAGGCGGACTTGATGACGACCTCGCCGGGGGCGAGGTCGTCCAGCCGGATCGACTCCAGGCCGCTGCGGTAGCCGGCGTCGTCGTTGTGGATGCGGAAGGCGGTGAACTGCTGGGGAACTGTCATGTTTCCTCGCCGTCATCCCGGCGAAGGCCGGGATCCAGGTCATCAGCCCGCGATGATATCCGGATAGAGGTCGCGCCAATCGGGGTTGAAGCGCTCGATGAGCGCGAGCTTCCATGCCCGTTTCCATTCCTTGATGCACTTTTCGCGGCCGATGGCGGCGTACATCTCGACGTGCAGTTCGTACCAGACCAGCAGGTGCACACTGTAGCGCTTCGTGAAGCCATCAACGGCACCGGACCGGTGCGAATGGACACGCCGAGGCAGATCGGACGTCACGCCGGTGTAGAGCGTGCCATTGCGGCGACTCGCCAGGATGTAGACCGTGGGCTGTTTCACTTTCGACTCCTCCATGAGTCTGGATCCCGGCTTCCGCCGGGATGACGGCGAGAGCCGTTCGGCGACGGAGTGACGCAAGCCGTTACCGCAACGCCTTCCGCCGCTTCTCGTCCAGCCACTTGTCCGCACCCGCCGGCGTGTAGTCGAGCATCCACGCGAGCATCGTGTCGATGTCCTCGCCATGCCACAGGTCCCGGCGCTGGTCGGCGTGGAGGAAGCGCTCGGCGACCATGCGATCCATCATCGATATGAGCGGCGCGTAGAACCCCTCGACGTCGAGGAACGCACACGGCTTGTTGCCGATGCCCAGCTGGCGCCAGGTCAGCATCTCGAACATCTCGTCCAGCGTGCCGAAGCCGCCGGGCAGGGCGACGAAGCCATCGGCGATGTCGAACATGCGGGCCTTGCGCTCGTGCATGTTGGCGACGACTTCCAACCGCGTGACGCCGCGGTGGGCGACTTCCCAACCCACAAGCTGCTCGGGAATGACGCCGATCACCTCGCCGCCCGCTTCCAGTGCCGCATCGGCGACCACGCCCATCAGGCCGACGTTGCCGCCGCCGTACACCAGTGCGATCCCGTCGGCCGCAAGTCGATGACCCAGCGCCATCGCGCGTTCGGTGTACGTCGGGCGGGAGCCGGCGTTGGAGCCGCAGTAGACGCAGATGGATTTCATGACGATTCGTAAGTCGCAGGTGGTGGAAACGAAGACGCCGGGCAAGGCCCGGCGTCCAGTCAGCGTTGGCGGTGCCGCTCGTCGGGCGTGGGGTGGCGCCGGGACCCATCCGTCACGACGCCACTCCACACCACGGCGTCAGTTCGCCTTGTGGATCGCGCGCTTGTCCACGGCCATGGCGGCATCGTGGATCGCCTCCGACAGGGTCGGGTGGGCGTGGCAGATGCGCGCCAGGTCGTCGGCCGAGCCATTGAACTCCATCGTCAGCACGCCCTCGTGGACCAGCTCTGAGACGCCGACGCCGACCAGGTGCAGGCCGAGCACGCGATCGGTCTCCTCGTGTGCGATGACCTTGACGAAGCCGGCCGGCTCGCCCATCGCCACCGCACGGCCGACAGCCGCGAACGGGAAGCTGCCGGTCTTGTACGGCACGCCTTCGTCCTTGAGCTGCTGCTCGGTCTTGCCGACCCAGGCGATTTCCGGCTCGGTGTAGATGACCCACGGCACGGTGTCGAGGTTGACGTGTCCGGGCAGGCCGGCGATCAGCTCTGCCACGGCGATGCCTTCCTCGAAGCCCTTGTGCGCCAGCATCGGACCGCGCACGCAGTCGCCGACGGCCCACACGCCATCGACGCCGGTGTGGCAGTGCTCGTCGACCTCGATGCGGCCGCGGTCGTCCAGCTTGACGCCCGTGCCATCGGCCAGCAGGTTCTTGCTGGCGGCCTTGCGGCCCACGGCGACCAGCAGCCGGTCGACCACGATCGACTGCTCGCCGTCCTTGTCGGTGTAGGTCAGGTGGACTTCCTTCGACTTGCCCTTGCCCTTGACCTCCGCCTTGGAGACCTTGGCGCCGAGCTTGATGTCCAGGCCCTGCTTCTTGAATTCCTTCGCGGCGGTCTTTGCGACCTCGGCGTCGGCGGCGGCCAGGAAGTCCGGCAGCGCCTCGAGGATGGTGACCTCAGCGCCCAGGCGCTTCCACACGCTGCCCAGCTCCAGGCCGATCACGCCGGCACCGATCACGCCCAGGCGCTTGGGCACCGATTCGAAGTCCAGTGCGCCGGCGTTATCGACGATGGTCTCGCCGTCGAACTTGGCGAACGGCAGCTCGATGGAGTCCGAACCGGCTGCGATGACGACGTTGGTACCCTTGAGCTCGACTTCGCTGCCGTCGTGCTGCTTCACCTTGACCACGTTGCCCTTGTGGAGGGTGCCGAAGCCGTAGAAGGTCGCGACCTTGTTCGCCTTGAACAGCATCGCGATGCCGCCGGTGAACTGCTTCACGATCTTGTCCTTGCGGCCGATCATCTGGCCGACGTCCATCCTGGCGTCCTTGAAGCTGATGCCGTGGTCGCCGAACAGGTGGCCCATGTTCCAGAACTGGCGCGAGGAATCGAGCAGCGCCTTGGACGGGATGCAGCCCACGCGCAGGCACGTGCCGCCCAGGGCCGGCTTGCCGTCCTTACCCAGCGCGGCGTCGATGCAGGCGGTCTTCAGGCCCAGCTGCGCGGCACGGATGGCGGCGTGGTAGCCCGCGGGGCCGGCGCCGATGACGACGACGTCGAAGTTCTGCTGTTCCATAAGAATTCCTCTTCCAATTTCCCTCCCCTTCAAGGGGAGGGCAAGGGTGGGGATGGGTTTCGAGTGGGGACGTCGCCGCAAGGCAGGTCAACCCATCCCCATCCCAGCCTTCCCCTTGAAGGGGAAGGGGCTATACGCGCGCCCCCGGCAAAGGGAGCTGTCGTGATCACATGCCCAGCAGCATGCGGTGCGGGTTCTCGAGCTGGTTCTTGATGTCGACCAGGAACAGCACCGCGTCCTTGCCGTCGATGATGCGGTGGTCGTAGCTCAGTGCGATGTACATCATCGGGGCGGCGACGACTTGGCCGTTCTCGACGATGGCGCGCTCCTTGATGGCGTGCATGCCGAGGATCGCCGACTGCGGCGGGTTGATGATCGGGGTCGACATCAGCGAGCCAAACGTGCCGCCGTTGGTGATGGTAAAGGTGCCGCCCTGCAGGTCCTCAAGCTTCAGGCCGCCTTCGCGCGCGGCCCTTGCGAACCCGTCGATGCCCTTTTCGACATCGGCGAAGCCCATGCGCTCGACGTTGCGCAGCACGGGGGTGACCAGGCCCTTGTCGGTCGAGACCGCGATCGAGATGTCCGCGTAGCCGTGGTAGATGATGTCCTTGCCGTCGACCGAGGCGTTGACCAGCGGGTACTTCAGCAGCGCGTTGGCGGCGGCCTTGGCGAAGAAGCTCATGAAGCCGAGCTTGATGCCGTGCTCCTTCTGGAACGACTCGCCCAGCTCCTTGCGCATGGCCATGACCTTGCCCAGGTTGACCTCGTTGAAGGAGGTCAGCATGGCGGTGGAGTTCTTCGACTCCATCAGGCGCTCGGCGATGCGGGCGCGCATGCGGGTCATCGGCACGCGCTCCTCGGGTCGGGCGCCACCGGCCTTGCCGACACCGCCGCTGCGCGCGTAGTTGACGATGTCTTCCTTGGTCACCGCGCCGCGACGGCCGGTGCCTTCAACGTCCTTCGGATCGATGCCTTCCCTGGCGGCGGTGAAGCGCGCACCCGGCGGCAGTTCATCGCCCGTGTCGGACTTCGCGGCCGGCTTGGCGGCCTCGGCCTTGGCGGTGTCGCTTTTGGGCTGGACCGGCTTGGTGTCGGCTTCCTGCTTCTTCGCCTCGTCCTTGGCGGTGCCGGACTCGGCCTTGGCGTCGCCCGATGCGGCGGCGCCGGCTTCGACGATCGCCAGGACCTGCTCGCTCGTCACGGTGGCGCCGGTGTCGAACTTGATCTCCTTGAGCACGCCGTCGACCGGCGAGGGCACTTCCAGCACCACCTTGTCGGTCTCCAGGTCGACCAGGTTCTCGTCGCGCTTGACCGCGTCGCCCGGCTTCTTGTGCCAGGTGGCGATGGTGGCGTCCGACACGGACTCGGGCAGTACCGGGACTTTGATTTCGGTGCTCATGGGGAAAGCGTCCTTAAGGAATTGATGTTGTCGTTCCGAACGAAGGGAGGAATCTGCTTTGCGTGGCTACCCGAACAGCAGATCCCTCACTGCATTCGGGATGACAAGTCGTTACTCGGCGTAATCCTCGCCCTGCAGCGGGTTGACCAGCGCGTCGGCGACCAGTTTGGTCTGCTCGGCGACGTGGTCGGCGAAATGGCCCGCGGCCGGCGAGGGCGAACGCAGGCGGCCGGCGTAGTGCAGCGACTGCTTGCCCTGCAGGCAGTGCGTGAGGTGGTGGCGGATCTGGTACCACGCGCCCTGGTTCTGCGGCTCTTCCTGGCACCAGACCACGTCGCTCGCGGCACCCAGGCGCTTGAGTTCGGCCTTCAGC
Source organism: Lysobacterales bacterium RIFOXYA1_FULL_69_10 (assembly GCA_001830245.1). GTDB lineage: Bacteria > Pseudomonadota > Gammaproteobacteria > Xanthomonadales > Xanthomonadaceae > Lysobacter_C. Next base: position 21,292 of record MIDV01000026.1, read on the forward strand.
GCCTCGCGCGGGAACGGGTAGAGCTGCTCGACCCGCACCAGTGCGACGTCGTCCAGTTCCTGCTTCTGGGCTTCTTCCAGCAGGTCGTAGTAGACCTTGCCCGAGCACACCACGACGCGCTTGACCTTCTTCGCCGTGGCGGTGGTGTCGGGGATCAGCGTCTGGAAGCCGCCGTCGGCCAGTTCTTCCAGCGAGGACACGGCCAGCTTGTGGCGCAGCAGCGACTTGGGCGTCATCACCACCAGCGGCTTGCGGGTGGCCATGTGCATCTGCCGGCGGATCATGTGGTAGGCCTGCGCCGGCGTCGTCGGCACGCAGACCATCATGTTGTCCAGCGCGCACAGTTGCAGGAAGCGCTCCAGGCGCGCGGAACTGTGCTCCGGGCCCTGGCCTTCGTAACCGTGCGGCAGGAACAGCGCCAGGCCGCACAGGCGGCCCCACTTGGCCTCGCCCGAGGACAGGAACTGGTCGATCACCACCTGCGCGCCGTTGGCGAAGTCGCCGAACTGGCCTTCCCAGATGTCCAGCGTCATCGGGTCGGCGGTGGAGTAGCCGTACTCGAAGCCCATCACGGCTTCCTCGCTGAGCAGCGAGTCGATGATGGTGACGTCGGTCGGGTTCTCGACCAGCTCGCGCAGCGGCACGTGGGCCTCGTTGCCGTCCTGGTCGTGCAGGATGGCGTGGCGGTGGAAGAACGTGCCGCGGCCGCTGTCCTGGCCGACCAGGCGAAGGCGGTAGCCCTCGGTCAGCAGCGTGGCGTAGGCGAGGTTCTCCGCGAAGCCCCAGTCACCGCCCTGCTCGCCGGCGGCCATCTTCCGGCGGTCGTCGTAGATCTTGGCCACGCGGGCGTGCAGCCTGGTGCCCTCGGGAATGGTGTTTATCGCCTTGGCGAGGCGGTCGAGTTCCTTGCGCTTGAAGGTGGTGTCGACCGTGTCGCCCAGCTTGCCCTTCAGGAACTTGGTCCAGTCGACGGTGAACTCGTCGGGCTTGACCTCCACCAGGTCGGTCGTGACCACGCCCTCGTCGAGCTTGTCGCGGTAGGCGTCGACCATGGCCTGCGCGTCGGCCTCGGTGATGGTGCCCTCGGCGATGAGGCGCTCGGCGTAAAGCGCGCGAGGGGTCTTGTGCTTGCGGATCACCTGGTACATGCGCGGCTGCGTCGCTGCCGGCTCGTCGGCCTCGTTGTGGCCGTGGCGGCGGTAGCAGACCAGGTCGATGACCACGTCCTTGCCGAAGCGGTTGCGGAAGTCCAGCGCCATCTCGGCGCAGAACACCACGGCCTCCGGGTCGTCGCCATTCACGTGCAGCACCGGGGCGCCGACCATCTTGGCCACGTCCGTGCAGTACAGCGTGGAGCGGGCGTCCTGGCGTTCGCTGGTGGTGAAGCCGACCTGGTTGTTGATGACGATGTGCACCGTGCCGCCGACCGCGAAACCGCGCGCCTGCGACATCTGGAACAGCTCCATCACCACGCCCTGGCCCGCGAACGCGGCGTCGCCGTGCATCAGCACCGGAAGCACCTGCGCGCGGCCGTTGTCGCCGCGACGGGCCTGGCGGGACCGGACGCTGCCGGCGACCACCGGGTCGACGATCTCCAGGTGCGACGGGTTGAACGCCAGCGCCAGGTGCACCGGGCCGCCGGGCGTGGCGACGTCGGCGGAGAAGCCCATGTGGTACTTCACGTCGCCGGTGTGGGCGAGGTCGTGGTTGACGTGCTCGAACTTGCCCTCGAACTCGTCGAACAACTGGCGCGGCGGCTTGCCGAGCGTGTTGATCAGGACATTGAGGCGGCCGCGGTGGGCCATGCCGATCACCACGTCCTGCACGCCGTTTGCGCCGGCGCGGTGGATGGTGGCGTCCATCAGCGGGATCAGCGAATCGCCGCCTTCCAGCGAAAATCGCTTCTGGCCGACGTACTTGGTGCCCAGGTACCGCTCCAAACCGTCGGCGGCGGTCAGGCGCTCGAGGATCCGGCGCTTGGCGTCGGCGCTGAAGCCGAACTTGCCGCCTGCCGCTTCCAGGCGCTCGTACACCCAGCGGCGCTGCTCGGCGTCGGTGATGTGCATGAACTCCGCGCCGATGCTGCCGGTGTAGGTCGCCTTCAGCGTCGACAGGATGTCGCGCAGCTTCATGCGCTCGTTGCCCGCCAGGCCACCCGTGCTGAAGGTCGCGTCAAGGTCGCTCTCGGACAGGCGGTGGAAGCCCAGCGCCAGGTCGGGCGCCTCGGGTTTCTCGAGCAGGCCGAGCGGGTCGAGGTTGGCGGCCAGGTGGCCGCGTGAGCGGTAGGCGGTGATCAGCTTGCCGACGCCGCGCTCGCGCTCGTCACCGGTGCCCGTGGCAGCAGTCGCCTTGCCGTTGGCGGCCTGCCTGCCGGCCCGCGCGATGCTGGCGATCGCGGCCGAGTGCGGAAGGTCGCCGGCCTCGCGTCCCTTGAAGCCGTCGAAGTAGGCGCGCCACTTGGCACCCACCGACTCCGGATCGACCAGGTACTGCTCGTACAGGTCTTCGATATAGGCGGCATTGGCGCCGAGTTGCGAGGACTGGGCGAAGTGCTTCAGCAGATTGTCCACGATGGGGTCGGGAGACTCGGTAGGGGAAGTCGGGGCCGAATCGCGCACGCAGGCGCATGAACAGGCCCAAGAGCCGCGAATTGTAGCGTCTGCGCGGGGCCTTCGGCCAATCGACCGGCACGTGGATCACGGATCGCAGGCGACCGGTTGCGACGGATTCAGCCCGGGCCGCGGCCGGATCTCCCTAGATGCCCAGCGCCCTGAACTCGCTGCAGGGCCGGCCCCGCTGCCAGGGCTCGTCGAACGCGGCGCGCAACTGCCGTACGCGCGCAGGGGCGTCCAGCCGGGTCTCGCCGTCGAACCGGTGCCCCAGAGGGCGGAACAGGTAGCCGCCGCCGTCGTTGACGATATAGGCCGACGGGTATTCCAGGTCGACCGGCTCCTCGATGACGCGGAATGCGAAGGCACTGGGCAGGCGCTGGCCCAGGCCGATCAGGGGCGCACCGCGGCGCTGGGGGGCGGTGGCATGCTGCAGCAGTACCTGGACCTCGCCGCCGTTGGTGGCGAAGCGCCGCAGCGCCACCATCACGCCGGTGGCGTCCAGCAGGCCCGGGTCGAGTTCGCGGGTGTAGATGTGCAACTGCCGCCGGGCGCCGGCGATGACGCCCACCGCTGCGGCGACGGCGGCTTCGCGTGACTCCACCGGATTGGCCGCATCCAGCAACAGGCGCATGGCCTGGTGGTCGATGCCCGCTTCCTCGAAGCGCTCACCGAGCGGCAGGAAGCCGTGGCGGGCGTAGAAGTCCTGCGCGGACACCTGCGCGTGCAGCGAGACCTCTCGCCAGCCGCGTTCGCGGGCGGCGGCGAGCAACGCCAGCAGCAGGGCGTCGCCCACGCCGCGGCCGCGCCACGGCGCCAGCACCGCCATGCGCCCGATCTTGTGCTCGGGCGTGAGGCGGCCGGTGCCGATGGGGTTGCCCGCCGCGTCGCGCGCGAGGACATGGCCGCACAGCGGATCCAGCGCGTCCCACTCCAGTTCCAGCGGCACCCGCTGCTCCTGCACGAAGACGGTTTCACGCACCGTGCGCAGGTCCGGCAGCGCGGCCTCGTAGTCGACGGTGTCGACACCGAAGCCCTGTGTGTCCATCGTGTTCGGGCCCGTCGCGTGCATCAGTCCTCGTCCCCCAGTCCTTCTTCCCAGTCCTCGTCGGGCAGCTGCAGCTGGTAGTGGCCCTCGTGCAGCAGGGCCTGCACGCGGTCGCGGCCGGCTTCCGACAGCGCGGCGTAGAACTCACCGTCGATCTCTGCCGCATTGGCGATGCGCTGGGCATCGCGGGCCGGCAACGCATGCACCGTGCCGCTGACGAACAGCTGCGCCGGCGTACCTCGTTTATGCGCCTTGCGCCACGCCATCCGCGAGAAGGGATGCCGCAGGAGCCGGCCGCCATTGGACAGGTCCCACTCGATCTCGATGCGCGAGCGCGAATCCGGTGGCGCCTGCACCTGGCCGGCGCTGCGGTACAGCGTGATGAAGCGGCCGAACCAGTCGCCCAGGCGGTCGGGGTCGTTCATTCGCAGCGCGTTGAGCGCAGCGACCACGCGCTCCATAGCGGCCGGATCGATCTCGGCCGGGTCCGCGGCAGGTGCGAGGTCCGGGTCGTGGTAGCGCTCGGACTCGTCGGCGTCGGCGGCCAGCGTGTCGACGAAATCGCCCAACAGCTCGGCGGCCGAGGGTGCGCGCATGCCGATGGAGAACGTCAGGCAGGCGTCCTCGGCGACGCCGTGGTGCGGCACGCCGGGCGGCAGGTAGAGCATGTCCCCGGGCTCAAGGAGCCAGTCGTGGGTCGGCTTGAAGCGCTGCAGCAGCTTCAGCTCGACATCGTTGCGGAACGCCAGCGGTGGGTTGTCGGACGCATCGATCTGCCAGCGCCGACGCCCCTGCGCCTGCAGGAGGAACACGTCGTACTGGTCCACGTGCGCGCCGACCGAACCACCGGGCGCGGCGAAGGACACCATGACGTCGTCAATCCGCCAGCGCGGCAGGAAGTCGAACGCCTCCAGCACCTGCGCGACGTCCGCGTCCCACTTGTCCACGTCCTGCACGAGCAACGTCCAGTCGTGGTGCGGCAGGGTGGGAAACAGGTCCTCGGGGAACGGGCCGTTGCGCAGCAGCCAGCGGTCGGCGCTACCGGCACCGTCGCCGCGCTCGTGTGCGACGATCCGCGACAGCGCGGCGTCTTCGCAGGCCAGGCCGGCCAGGTCTTCAGGCTGGATGGGGGACACGAAGCCGGGAAAGGCGTTGCGGATCAGCAGCGGCTTCTTCTGCCAGTAATCGCGCAGGAAGTCGGCCGGTGGCATGCCCAACGGCGGCAATTGGGCACCATCGACCTCGATCGGCAGCGCGCCTTTCGCGGTCTTCGCGTGCTTGCGGACGGTGGTGGTGGATGAAGCGGGGGGCTTGGGGGTCATGTGGCGATCTCGTCGTAGCCGCGGCCCAGGAACTGCAGCAGGCACCAGCCGTGGCCGAAGGGGTCGGCCAGTTGCGCGATGCGGCCCCAGGCATGGACGCGGGTCCCGCCCTCCTGCGTGGCGCCGGCTTCAAGCGCCCGGGCCAGTGCAGCCTCGAGATCGTCTACCACCACGTCGCAGTGCAGCGGGGTCCAGTGGCGCGCGTAGTCGCGCGGCATGATGCCGGCACCGGTGCTGCCGGCGGGTTTCTCCAACAGGTAGACGGGCGCGTTGCCGCCCAGCAGTTCCAAGCCGGCGTTGCCGAACCGGCGCGATACCCGCAGGTCGAACGCCCGGGTGTAGAACGCTTCGGCCGCCGCGAGGTCGGGGACGTCGATGTTGACCAGAACGTGCATGGAATACCGGGAGTCAGGGCGCGACGCGCCAGGGTGGATGACGGCGGTTGGCGCCCGCATGGAACAGGCACAGCCGGTTGCCGGCCGGGTCGCGCAGACGCGCCTCGCGCCACAGCCAGGGCTGGTCGGTCGGCATCTGGTCGAACGCGATCCCCCGGGCCTGCAGGTCGACCACCCGGGCGTCGAGGTCGTCGCACTCGAAATAGACCAGCACGCCGCTGTCGTCGGGGCCCTCGTCGACGTGGTGCAGCGAGAACGTCGCACCGCCGTCCGGGCATTCGAAGCGCGCGTAGCGGGGCGCCGAATCCACCACCAGCGTGAACCCCATCGACCGGTAGAACGCGATGCAGGCCGGGACGTCGCGGGCGGGCAGGGTGACCTGGTTGAGGTTCATGGATCGGCGCCTCCCGGCGTGGCGCGCGTGTCGATCAGACGTCGCGCGCCATGCGTTCGGCCAGCCCGGTGTAGCTGCCCGGGGTCATGACCAGCAACCGCTGCTTCTCGTCCTCGGGCAGGTCCAGGCCCCGAATGAATTCGCGCATGGAGGCTTCATTGATGCCCTGGCCGCGCGTCAGCGCCTTGAGCTGCTCGTACGGGTTGGGCAGGCCGTGGCGGCGCATCACCGTCTGCACGGCCTCGGCCAGCACCTCCCACGCGGCATCCAGGTCGGCGGCCAGCCGGTCGGGGTTGGCGCTGAGCTTGTCCAGCCCACGCAGCAGCGCGTCGAAGCCGATCAGCGCGTGGCCGAAGGCGGTGCCCAGCGCACGCAGCACGGTGGAGTCGGTGAGGTCACGCTGCCAACGGCTGATCGGGAGCTTGGCGGCGAAGTGCTCGAACAGCGCATTGGCGATGCCGAAGTTGCCTTCCGCATTCTCGAAGTCGATCGGGTT
>MIDV01000026.1:27573-33419 GCA_001830245.1 Lysobacterales bacterium RIFOXYA1_FULL_69_10
CGAGCTGCCCACTTCACCGGCCTTCACCGCCTGCTTGAAGTAGCCCAGCGAGATGTAGCCCCAGACGTCGCGGCACAGGTCGATGCAGACCGTGTCGATGCGGCGCTGCGCGTCGCACAGCTCGGCGATGCCGTCGTGCGGTTCGATCTGCGTGGTGTAAGGCTGCCAGTTCAGGCCCAACGAGTGCACGAAGCGCTCGGAGAACGCCGGCCAGTCGATGTCCGGGTAGGCCGCCAGGTGCGCGTTGAAGTTGCCGACCGCGCCATTGATCTTGCCCGGCATCGGCGTGGCGGCCAGCGTTTCGCCCTGGCGCTGCAGGCGGGCCACGACGTTGGCGATTTCCTTGCCGACGGTGGTAGGCGAGGCGGTCTGGCCGTGCGTTCGCGAGAGCATCGGCAGCGCGGCATGCTCGTGCGCCATGGTGCGCAGCTTCTGGATCAGTGCGTCGAGTTTGGGCAGCAGCACGAACTGCCGTGCCTGGCTGAGCATCAGCGCATAGCTGAGGTTGTTGATGTCCTCGGAGGTGCACGCGAAGTGCACGAACTCCAGCGCCGGGCCCAGCTCCGCGTCGTCCTTCAGGCGCTCCTTGATCAGGTACTCGACCGCCTTGACGTCGTGGTTGGTGGTGCGTTCGATCTCCTTGACCCGCGCGGCGTCCTCCACCGAGAGGTTTTCGGCCAGGTCGCGCAGCCGCCGGGTGGCACCTTCGCTGAAGGGCGCGAGTTCGGAGATGCCCGGCTCGGCGGCCAGCGCCAGCAACCACTCCACCTCCACCTTGACCCGGGCCTTGATCAGCCCGTACTCGGAGAAGATCGGGCGCAGGGCGTCGACCTTGCCGGCGTAGCGGCCATCGAGCGGGGACAGGGCGAGCAGCTGGGTTTCGACGGCGGACATGGACGGACCGGACAGGCGAGGGGGCGACAATTCTACAGAGGGCGGACAGGCCGCGCGGGCGGTGCCCGCGAGTGAAGAAGACCCCCGCTGCGTTCGGGATGACACTCGATGGGATGAGAGAGGCCCCACGCCTCCGGGCCCGTCGGACTATCCTCCCGGTAACGAGGAGGTACGCCATGGCAAACAAGTCCGGAACCCGCATCGAGCACGACAGCATGGGTGAGCTGCACGTACCCGCCGACGCGTTGTGGGGCGCGCAGACCCAGCGGGCGGTGGAGAACTTCCCGATGTCCGGCCGGCCGATGCGCCGGGGCTTCATCCGGGCGCTGGGGCTGGTCAAGGCCGCCGCGGCCGATGCCAACGGCACCCTGGGCCTGCTGCCCGACGACACCGCCGCGGCCATCATCCGGGCCGCTGAAGCCGTCGCCGGCGGCCGGCACGACGGCCAGTTTCCCGTCGACGTCTTCCAGACGGGCTCGGGGACGTCGAGCAACATGAACGCCAACGAGGTGATCGCGACGCTGGCGTCCACCGGCCGGCGGCGCGTGCATCCCAACGACCACGTCAACCTCGGCCAGAGCTCCAACGACGTCATCCCCACCACGATCCGGGTGAGCGCCGTGCTGGCGGTGGCCGAAGACCTCCAGCCGGCCTTGCGCCACCTGCGCCGGACCATCGACAGGAAGGCGAAGTCGCTCGACAAAGTGGTCAAGACCGGGCGCACGCACCTGATGGACGCGATGCCGTTGACGCTGGGTCAGGAGCTGCGGACGTGGTCGGCGCAACTGGCCTCGGCGGAGGCACGCATCGACGACGCGCTGGGGCGGCTGAAGCGGCTGCCGATCGGCGGCACGGCCATCGGCACCGGTATCAACGCCGACCCGCGGTTCTCCAAGACCGTGGTGCGGGCGCTGTCGCGCCGGTCGGGCGCGCGCTTCGTGTCGGCCACCAATCTGTTCGAGGGCATTGCGAGCCAGGACGACGCGGTCGAACTGTCGGGCCAGCTCAACGCGCTGGCCGTGACCCTGATGAAAATCGCCAACGACTTGCGCTGGATGAACTCCGGGCCGCTGGCCGGGTTGGGCGAGATGGAACTGCCGGCACTGCAGCCGGGCAGTTCGATCATGCCGGGCAAGGTGAACCCGGTGGTGCCCGAGGCGGTGGCCATGGCCTGCGCGCAGGTGATGGGCCACCACGTCGCGATCACCGTGGCCGGCCAGAGCGGCAACTTCCAGCTCAACGTGATGCTGCCGCTGGTGGCCGACAACCTGCTGGATTCGATCGGACTGATGGCAGCGAGTGCGCACCTGCTGGCCGACAGCGCGATTGCAGGAATGAAGCCGCGGCGTGACCGGTTGGATGACGCGCTCGCGCGCAATCCGATCCTGGTGACGGCATTGAATCCGGTGATCGGTTACGAGAAAGCCGCGGCGATCGCCAAGCGTGCCTACCGCGAACAACGTCCGGTGCTGGACGTGGCGCTGGAGGACAGCGGGGTGGATCGGCGCACGCTGGAAGAACTGCTGGATCCCGCCGCACTCACGCGCGGCGGGATCCAGTCAGGCACGGGCTGACGGATCAGCCGGGAATCAGCGGCCGGCGGCCTCGGCTTCCTCGGCAGCGGACAGCTCTTCGGAGCCTGCGTCGTCCGCCTGCGGTTGCTGGGCCACGGCACCGGCCGCACCCCGGATCGTGTCGCGGATCTCTTCGCGGATGGTTTCGCGCACGGCGTGCTGCTTCACGGTGCGATCGCCTGAGTCGTCGCCGCACTCGTCGACGTCCTGTTCGGTCATCGTCGCGTACGGACGGAACTCCGGCAGCGAAGCTGCCAGCGCCTGCTGGCTGTCCAGCATGGCCGGCAGGCGGTCGCAGATCTTCAGCGCCTCGGTTTCGATGGCGGCGGCCTGCGCCTCGATGCGCTGCTCGAATGCGTCCATCTCGCCAGTGAAAATGCTCTTGATCGCACCACCGGCTGCTTCCATGCCCAGGTCCGCGCCCTTGGCGCCCAGCGTCATGCCGGTGCTGACAACCTCCAGGATGTGGCCGCGGTAGTCGAGTAGAAGCTTTCGCTGTTCCGGGGTCACGGACACCGTCTTGCCGTCGATCAGCAGGTCGCCCTGCGGGCTGATCTCGGCCTTCGGCAGGGGATTGCCGTCGGCGTCGCGGGGCTGGTCGCGGTTGAAGCTGGTCCCGCCAACCTGGGTGTCCATGTCGCCGCTGACGCTGATGTTTTCGGTCGCCATTTCCTGGCGAGCTTCTTCGAGTGCGTTGGCGACGGTGCGGCCCAGCGCGGTGCGGGGCTCTTCGGTGGCAGTCGCGGCGTCCTGGTCGGACCCGGGCCTGGAGTCGGTACTGCAGGCAGCCAGGGCCGGGATGACGGCGAGGCAGGCAACGAGTGCGAGTCGGCTAGTGATTGTCATTGGGAGCCTCGTGTCAAATCGTTGCGAGTTCATGCCGGATCGTGGTTTCGCAATCCTGCACGTCGGCGGGCTTGAGGTTGGCGTACGGCTGGAACTGCGGAAGGCTGGCGGCCAGTTGCTGTTGCGAGGCCATCACCATCGGCAGTTGCCGGCAGATGTCACGCATGGCCGGCTCGAGGTTTTGCTGGACCGTACGCTCGATATTGCGCTCCAGCCGGCCGGTCATCGCGCTGAACATCAGGCCGATCCACGAGCGATCGCCCACTGCGTCCAATGCGGCGTTCGCGGTTCGCTCGCCGGCTTCGATGCCGGCCAGGGCGATGGCCACCACTTGGCCGCGGTAGGCCAGCAACTGCGCCCGTTGCCCGGCATCGATGGCCAGTGCATCGCCTTCGATCAACAGGTCGCCCTCGGGGGTGATTTCCGCGCGGGGCAGGTCGGAAGTCGCCGCTTGTTCGCGGTCGCCGAATCGCAGGCTGTTGTCGATGCGCAGGTTTTCGGTGCGCATTTCACGTCGCGCCTTGGCCAGTTCGGCGCGAACCTCCCGGCGGGCGTCGCTCATCTCCTGCTGGATCTCGGCGTTGATCCCGGTGGGCGCGGTTTCCCCGGCCTGTGCGGCCAGCGGTGACAGCAGGCACAGGGCGAGGGCGGCTTGGCGAATGTTCATGTGCAGGTCCTTGTCCTTGGGAGCGGGCGGATATCAGCCTTCGTCGCGCCAGCGACGCAGCCGGATCGCGCCGAAGATCATGGCCGCGCCGACGATGGCGCCGATCCACAGCTCGGGCATGGCCAGTGTCTGCAGCTGGCTACCGGCAGACAGCTCGCGGGCGATGTCCAACTCTCCGTTGCCACCATCGAACCCTCCGCGGTAGGCCATGTCGATGGCGGGGAACGTTCCCAGCAGCAGGCGACCCACCGCATTGGCCCAGAACCAGGAGCTGTCGAGGTTGAACAGCTCCATCAGGTCGAACCAGCTGACGAAGATACCGGCGAACAGCGGGACCATGATTGCCCAGAGGAAGGGCTTGCTGCGGGCCCAGGCCGAGCAGAGCAGCAGCCAGCCGATGGTCGGCAGTGCCCACAGCGCGTACACCGGGATCCAGGCGAGGTGACCGCCGATCAGCGTCAGCGGATTGGCCGGGCCCCAGAGCAGCTCGACGGGGTTGCCGCCGTGCATCAGGACCACCGTGCTGATCATCAGCATGAACACGAACATCGTCAGGATGGACGCGCCGATGGCGATGACGGGCGCGACCACGGCCGCGCTGGCTACCTTCGAAAGCACCGTCTGGGCATCCGAAACCGGCAGGGACTTCCAGAACAGCACGCTGCGGTCCTTGCGCTCGTCGTACAGCGCGCCCAGGCAGTAGAAGAACACGACGAAGCCCAGCACGATGAAGGGCCACGAAGAGCTCAGCAGCAGCGTCAGGTCCAGGCCCTGGGCCATCTCGGCGAAGTCCTCGGCGCTCATGCGGCTGGTCAGCTGGCCGATGTCCAGGCCGTTGACCTGCACGCCGTCGATTTCCATGTCGCCGTCGGCAATCGCGCGGCGGGCCGCGATCAGGCCGACCACGATTGCCATGAGCGTCAGCAGCAGCGAGATGCCGCCGGCGACCAGCGGCGCCCAGAGGAAGCCGCCCTTGTGCTCCCAGAACTCGCGCTTGAGCAGCAGCTTGAACGTATGGGTGGGATGCGGGGCGTGGGCCGCCGCGCGTGGCGCGGCCGGGCTGCCACCGTCGATGCGGGTGTCGAGGGCGTTCATGCGTAGGTCCCCTTCATGGTGGCGACGAACAGGTCGGCCAGCCCGGGCGTGCGGATCTCGCCCAGCGTGGCCAGTTGGGAGGCGGGCACGCCGTCGAAGAGCATCACCGTCTTGCCGAAGGGCAGGGCGCGCTCGTCCAGCGGCTTGAGTGCGCGCGCGGCATCGAGGTGGTCGGCATTGACCAGCACTTCGGTGAAGCGCTCGCCCAGCGTGTCCATCTCGGTGTCGAGCACGATCTTGCCGTCCTGGATGAACATCACGTCGGTGAGGATGTGTTCGATCTCCTCCACCTGGTGGGTGGTGACCAGGATGGTCTTCTGCTCGTCGAAGTAGTCCTCCAGCAGGCGCTGGTAGAACTGCTTGCGATAGAGGATGTCCAGCCCGAGGGTCGGCTCGTCGAGTACCAGAAGCTTGGCGTCGATGGCCATGACCAGCGCCAGGTGCAGCTGCACGATCATGCCCTTGGACATTTCGCGCACCCGCATGCCGGGCTTGAGCTGGGTACCGGCCAGGAAACGCTCGCAGCGAGCGCGGTCGAAGCGCGGGTGCACGCCGGCAACGAATTCGATGGCCTCGCGGACCTTCATCCAGCGCGGCAGCACGGCAACGTCGGCAATAAAGCACACGTCGCGCATCAGTTCGTCGCGCTCGGTGCGCGGGTCGCGGCCCAGCACGCTGAGTTCGCCGTCGAACGGGATCAGCCCGAGGATGGCCTTGAGCGCGGTGGTCTTGCCTGCGCCGTTGGGGCCGATCAGGCCGACGATGCGGCC
>MIDV01000026.1:33443-60418 GCA_001830245.1 Lysobacterales bacterium RIFOXYA1_FULL_69_10
GGCCAGGGCGAGCTTGTTCTTGTACTGCTTGCGAAGACGGCGGGCGCTGACAACCGGAACAGCAGTGGTCGTGGCGGCGGTGTCGAGGACAGCGTTCATCGTGCACCTCCCGTGGCCGGGGCGGCCTTCATCAGGTCGTCCATGTCCAGCCCCAGGCGGAGGATGCGCTCCAGCACCAGCGGCCATTCCTCGGTGAGGAAGCGCTCGCGCTCGTTCACCAGCAGCTTCCTTGCGGCTTCTTCGGTCACGTACATGCCCAGTCCCCTACGTTTTTCGACAAGGGCCTCGTCCGCCAACTCCTGGTAGGCGCGCGAGACGGTGATGGGATTCAGCTGGTACTCGGCGGCCACCTGCCGTACGGAGGGCAGGGCGTCGCCGGGCTTGAGCACGCCGTCGAGCATCATCGCGACGACACGCTCCTTGAGCTGGCGGTAGATGGGAGCGCCGTCGCTCCACTGGATGGCGGTCATGGTCAACCCCGCGGTGCAAAAGAGAAGAAGGGCATGGCCAGCGCCTGGCGGCGGGCCGGTGTGCGCGAGGTCGTGGCGCGCGGGCCACGTTCGGCGGGGGTGTCGACGTCCCTGTCCAGTGAAGCGGGGTCCAGTGCGGCGGCCAGCGCCGTGGCGGTGGCCAGTTCGGTGAGCGCCGCAGGACCGGCGAGCGTGTTCAGCTCGCCGGCGTCTGCCAGCACGGAATTCAGCTGGGCCGCGCCATACGTGGTGTCATGCGCGCTACCCATGATCGGCAGCGCCTGGCTGGACGCCACCAGGCCGAGGACGAGCAATGCACCGCTGGTCATCAGGGCCGAGATCGTGTTCTGGAGCTTGCGGTTCATGGGGTCCGTCCTGCTCGTTGGTAGACCGGTGTTGTAGGCAACTATAACACCAGTTTTCCTCGTGTCAACTGGTTGAAGAACCCCGGCACCCCAACTGAAGTCATACTGGCCCGCCCACCATCTGGATGCCGCCAATGAGCCTGATCCATCAAGCTGACCCGGCCTGTTCAGCCCGCCAGGTAGGCGCTTGGCGGCGCCGTCTGGCCGGGTTTGGTGCGCTGGCAGTGGTGTCGGTCGCCGCGTTCGCCGCTCAGGGCCTGCTGTCGGGCCACACGTTCCGCCCCCTGGCGGGGAAAACCCCGGTGAACCTGCAAGCCGAGTACGGCGGTGATGTCGTGCTGGTGGTCAATACGGCCAGCAAGTGCGGCTTCACCCCGCAGTTCGAGGGGCTGGAAGCGCTGCACGCCACCTACAAGGACCGGGGCTTTGCGGTACTCGGCTTTCCGTCCGGCGACTTCAAGGAGCAGGAGTTCGACGACGAGGACGAGATCCGCGAGTTCTGCACTCTGACCTATGGCGTGAAGTTCCCGATGTTCGAGAAGTCGCACGTGGTCGGTACGGACGCGTCAGGCCTCTACAAGGGGTTGGCGGCTGCGGCGGGCGAGGCGCCAAAGTGGAACTTCCACAAGTACCTGGTCGGCCGCGACGGCCGGCTGGTGGCCAGCTATGGCAGCAAGACCGTGCCGGATGACAGGCAACTGGTGGCGGCGATCGAGCGCGCCCTGGCGGCACCGCGCCCGGCGCGCTGAACACGACTCACGGGCGACGAAGGACGGGGTTTGCCCGGCGGCGCCGTGGCCGCGACAATGTGCGGCTTGCCGGGCGTGCACGGCCCGCCAACCGGATACCGGTGCCGCCATGCGGCGCCCACCAACGACAGGAGCAGGACCGGATGAAGGCTTTCGTACGCGGCGCGGCCGTGATGTTGACCACCGCCGTGGCGCTGCTGGGCGCCGCCGCCATTGCCCAGGAGAAAAGCGCTTTGACGACCGATCGCGAGAAGGCCAGCTACATGGTGGGATACGACGTCGGCCGGTCGATCGGCCCGGCGGGTCCGGACCTCGACGTGGACGCATTCGGTCGTGCGCTCGACCAGGCGTTCAAGGGCGGTGAGCCCCTGCTGTCGGAAACCGAAGCCCAGGCGACGTCCCAGGCGCTGATGCAGCGGGTCGAGTCGCGCGCCGGCCGCCTTCCGGCCGATGCCAAGGTGCCCAACATCGACACTGCCCACGTCGGCTACCTGATCGGCGGCAATGTCGGTCGCTCACTCGCACCGATCAAGGACGAGCTGGACATGCCGGTCGTGCTGCAGGCCGTGCGCACGGTGCTGGGCGAGGGCGAGTTGCTGATGGACGAGGCCGAGCTCAATGCGGTCCGCCAGTCGTTCTCCACCCGCCTGCAGGCGGGCATGGCGCAGAAGGCGCAGGCGACCGCGGAGGCCAACCGCGCCGAGGGCGAGGCGTTCCTGGCGAAGAACAAGCAGGTCAAGGGCGTGTTCACCACGGGCTCGGGCCTGCAGTACATGGTGCTGCGCCAAGGGTCCGGCGCGATGCCGCGCGCGACCGATCGCGTCCGTGTGCATTACCACGGGACCTTGCTGGACGGCACAGTGTTCGACAGTTCCTACGACCGCGGCGAGCCGACGGAATTCGGTCTCAACCAGGTCATCCCGGGTTGGACCGAAGGCGTCGGCCTCATGCCGGTGGGTGCCAAGTACCGGTTCTGGATCCCGGGCGAGCTGGCCTATGGCGCGCGTGGCACGCCGGGCGGCCCGATCGGTCCCAATGCCACCCTCGTGTTCGACGTCGAGCTGCAGGCCATCCTCTGATCGCATGGGCTGCCGGTTGAACCGGCGGTCAGCTTTCCCATGCCACCGTCCGGGGCCGCCGTCGCCGCCGTCTGGCGTGAGCATCGCGGCTGGATGCCCGTCCACGGTCCCAGCCTGTCGCCCCTTCTTATCCGGAGTTCTCCTGATGTCCCGATTCGTCCGTTCCACTGCCACCGCCCTGGTCCTGGGCTCGCTGACCCTGCTGGCCGCGGGCTGCAAGCCCGATGGCGAGGCCGCGGGTACCGCTGAAGCGCCCAAGACGGGCGAAGAGGCCGATGCCGCCGAAGGCGCTGCGCTCGAGATCGCCGGCCTTGAAGGCGAGAAGGCGCAGGTCAGCTACATGATCGGCATGGAGATGGCGAAGTCGCTCGAGCCGGTGAAGGACGAGGTCGATCTCGACACGCTGACCAAGGCGATGAAGACGGTGGTGGCCGGCGAGAAGCCGCTGATGACCGAGGAGCAGGCCAAGCAGGTCGGCGAGACCTTCGGCCAGAAGATGCAGGCCAAGCAGATCGCCGACATGATGGCCAAGGCCAAGAAGAACGCGGAAGCCGGTGCCGCGTTCCTGGCCGAGAATGGCAAGAAGCCGGGCGTGGAAACCACCGAGTCGGGCCTGCAGTACAAGGTCGTGACGGCCGGTGACGGCCCGCGTCCGTCGGCCGAGGACACCGTCCAGGTGCACTACAAGGGCACGTTGCTGGACGGCACCTCGTTCGACGACTCCTACGAGCGCGGCGAGCCGGTGACCTTCCCGCTGTCGCAGGTCGTTCCGGGCTGGCAGGAGGGCATCGCGCTGATGCCGGTCGGCAGCAAGTACACCTTCTGGATCCCGTCCAATCTCGGCTACGGCGAGCGCGGCACCCCGGGCGGCCCGATCGGGCCGAACGCCACGCTGGTGTTCGAGGTCGAGTTGCTGGACATCGTCGAGTAGGGCGAACGCCTGGGGACAACGGAGCTTTGATGGACTGTTCGCGGAAGACCTACGCGGACGCCCCTGGATGCAATAAGGAACACACTTAAGGATGCACGCGACGATTTTCGGTACGGGCTATGTCGGCCTGGTGACGGGCGTCTGCCTGGCAGAGATCGGCCACGATGTTGTTTGCGTCGACATCGACGCGGGCAAGGTCGAGCGACTACGCAAGGGCGAGATCCCGATTTTCGAACCGGGCCTGGAAGAGCTCGCGGAGCGCAACATTGGTGCCGGCCGCATTGCCTTCACCACCGATGCGGCCGAGGGTGTTGCCGCCAGCGACATCATCTTCATCGCCGTCGGCACGCCGCCCGACGAGGACGGCAGCGCCGACCTCAAGTACGTGCTGGAGGTCGCGCGGACCATCGGGCGCCACATGGCGCGTCCGTCGATCGTCGTCAACAAGTCGACCGTGCCGGTGGGCACGGCCGACAAGGTGCGCAGTGCAATTGCGGAAGAACTGGCCGCGCGGGGCGTGGACATCGCGTTCGATGTGGTGTCCAACCCGGAGTTCCTGAAGGAAGGCGATGCGGTCAACGACTGCATGCGCCCGGACCGCATCGTGATCGGTGCGTCCGACCCGGCCTCGGTGGAGCAGCTGCGCCGGCTGTACGGTCCGTTCGTCCGCAACCATGACCGCTTCGTCTGCATGGACGTGCGCTCGGCCGAGCTGACCAAGTACGCCGCGAACGCCATGCTTGCTACCAAGATCAGCTTCATGAACGAGATCGCCAATGTCGCCGAGCATGTCGGCGCCGATGTCGAGATGGTCCGTCTGGGCATCGGCTCGGATCCGCGCATCGGCTGGCACTTCATCTATCCCGGTGCGGGCTATGGCGGCTCGTGCTTCCCCAAGGACGTACAGGCGCTGGCGCGCATCGCGCAGGCGAACGGCGTCGAGCCGCAACTGCTGGACGCCGTCGAGTCGGTCAACCATCGCCAGAAGGGCCACCTGTTCGACTTGATCCAGCGGCATTACGCGGGTGGCTCGCTTGCAGGCAAGACGTTCGCCGTGTGGGGACTGGCGTTCAAGCCCAACACCGACGACATGCGCGAGGCCTCCAGTCGCCGGCTGATGGAGCAGCTCTGGGAGGCCGGCGCGACGGTCCGTGCGTTCGACCCCGAAGCGATGGACGAAACCCGGCGCATTTACGGGGACCGGCAGGGCCTGGTGCTCTGCGAGTCGGAGTACGCGGCGGCCGAAGGTGCCGACGCCCTGGTGATCGTTACCGAGTGGAAGCAGTTCCGCAGCCCGGACTTCGAGCGCCTGCAGCAGTTGCTGAAGGATGGCGTGATCTTCGATGGCCGCAATCTGTACCCGCCGCAGCAGGTCGAGGAGGCCGGGCTCGCGTACTACGGCATCGGTCGTGGTCGTTCGGTGTCCAGGGACCGGTGATGCAGGCTGGCGATCGCATCAGCCAGGTCCTTGAGGACCGCATCGCGGAGCTGGAATCGCGCCTGGCGTTCCAGGAGCACGCGATCAACACGCTGAGCGATGCGCTGGCGGCGGCACGCGACGAAGAAGCACGTAACGCACTCATGCTGCATCGTGCGCTGGAGGAGCTCCGCCAGCTCCGCCTTACCATGTCGTCCAGTCCGTTGTCGGCCGACCCGGCCAGCGAACCGCCACCTCCGCATTACTGAGCCCATGAGCGACACACTGCGCAACCAGTTGATGGGGCTTGGTTTCAAGCCCGCTGCCAAGCCGGAGCGTCCGGCCGATGGGGGCAAGCGTCCTGCGAAGCCGCGACGCGAAGGTGCGCCGTCGGGTCGCAAGCCCCAACAGCGCAAGGGAGGCGGAGGACAGCCCGCCCAGCGCACGCGCGAGGACATCGACTTGGCCAAGGCCTACGCGATCCGCGCGCAAAAGGAAAAGGACGACCGCATCAAGGCCGAGCAGGCCAAGCAGGAGGTCGCGCGCCAGCGCCGCGAAGCCAAGGCCAGGGTGGAAGCGTTGGTCAAGGACAAGGCGCTCAACGTCGCCGAGGCCGACATCGCGCGGCACTTCCCGTACGGCGGCAAGATCAAGCGCGTGTACGTCACCGCCGGGCAGCTCAAGGCGCTCAATGCCGGTGAACTGGGCGTGCTGCAGCTCAACGGCCATTACAAGGTTGTGGCGACCGACGTACTGGCGCAGGCCGAGGCGATATTCCCGGACTGCGTCGCGCTGAAGGTCGACCCCCATGCGCCGGCCGGGGACGACCCCTATGCCGATCCCAAGTACCAGGTGCCTGACGATCTGGTCTGGTAGGGCCGTTCCGTAGGCACGGCTGAGACAGCGGCAGGGTGCCGCGTTTCTACCGGGCGCGCTTTCAAGCGCCTTATTCCGGGTCGTAGTCCAGGTTCGATGCCAGCCTGCGTTCGGCCTGTTCCAGGCTGACGCCCTTGCGACGCGCATAGTCGGCCACCTGTTCCTTCGATACGCGCCCGACGACGAAGTACTGGCTTCGCGGATGGCTGAAGTAGTAGCCCGAAACGGCCGCCGCCGGATACATCGCGTAGCTCTCGGTCAGCTCCAGGCCGGTGTTCCGCTTGGCGTCGAGCATCGCGAACAGCGTCGCCTTCTCGCTGTGCTCGGGGCACGCCGGGTAGCCCGGCGCCGGGCGGATGCCGCGGTACGCTTCGCCGATCAGCGCATCGTTGTCGAGTGTCTCGTCGCTCGCGTAGCCCCAGTGGTCGCGGCGCACCCGGGCGTGCAGCCATTCGGCCAACGCTTCGGCCAGCCGGTCGGCGAGGGCCTTGAGCAGGATCGCGTTGTAGTCGTCATGCGCCGCTTCGAACCGGGCCACGTGCGGCTCGATGTCGAGCCCCGCGGTGACCGCGAACATACCGATCCAGTCCCGTTTGCCGCTGGCCTTCGGTGCGATGAAGTCGGCCAGGCAGAAGTCGGGACGGTCTACCGGCTTGTCGACCTGCTGGCGGAGGAAGTGAAGGGTCGTGACATGCCCCTGATCGCCTCGGACTTCGACATCGTCGCCGACGCTGTTGGCCGGCCACAGCCCGAATACGGCCTTCGCGGTGAGCCACTTGTCTTGGACGATCGTCGCCAGCATCGCCTGCGCGTCCTCGAACAGCTCACGCGCCTGCGCACCGACGACGTCATCGTCGAGTATGGCCGGGTAGCGGCCCGCCAGCTCCCAGGTATTGAAGAACGGCGTCCAGTCGATGTAGTCCACCAGCTCGCCCAATGGCACGTTGTCGAACACGTGCAACCCGGGCGAGCGCGGCGCCGGCGGATCGTACGCGTCCCATCCGCCGTCGAACTTCTGCGCGCGTGCCTTCTCCAGCGACGCCAGCCGCTTGCCGTCGCCGCGGTTGCGGTGCCGCTCGCGGATGTCGGCGTAGTCCGCATCGTTTGCCGCCACGAAGGCGGCGCGCGACGCCTTGCCCAGCAATGTCTGGGCCACACCCACGGCGCGGGAGGCATCCTTGACCCAGACCGTGGGCGACTTGTAGTGCGGGTGGATTTTCAACGCCGTGTGCGCGCGTGAGGTCGTCGCGCCGCCGATCAGCAGCGGCATGTCGAGGCCCTGGCGCTGCATCTCGCGCGCGACGTGGCTCATCTCCTCGAGCGATGGCGTGATCAGGCCCGACAGCCCGACCAGGTCGGCGCCCTCGGCCCTGGCGCGGTCGAGGATGGCCTGCGCAGGCACCATCACGCCCAGGTCGATCACCTCGAAATTGTTGCAGGCCAGCACCACGCCGACGATGTTCTTGCCGATGTCGTGCACGTCGCCCTTGACCGTGGCGAGCACGATCTTGCCGTTGGAGCGGCCGGTGTCGCCGCTGCGCAGTTTCTCGGCCTCGATGAAGGGCAGCAGGTGCGCGACGGCCTTCTTCATCACCCGCGCCGACTTCACCACCTGCGGCAGGAACATCTTGCCGGCCCCGAACAGGTCGCCGACAACGTTCATGCCGTCCATCAGCGGGCCTTCGATGACGTCCAGCGGGCGCGATGACCCGGCGCGGGCCTCTTCGGTGTCGGCCACGATGTACTGGTCGATGCCGTGCACCAGCGCATGCGACAGGCGGTCGCGTACGGGACGCTCGCGCCACGCCAGGTCCTCGACAGCCTTCTCGCCCTTGACGCCCTTGTAGCGCTCGGCAATCTCCAGCAGGCGCTCGGTGCCATCCGGTCGGCGGTTGAGCACGACGTCCTCGACCCGCTCGCGCAGCTCCGCATCCAAGTCGTCGTACAGCGGCAGCGCGCCGGCGTTGACGATGCCCATGTCCATCCCCGCGCGGATGGCGTGGTAGAGGAACACGACGTGGATCGCCTGCCGCACCAGCTCGTTGCCGCGGAAGGAGAAGCTCACGTTGGACACGCCGCCCGACACGTGGCTGTGGGGGAAGCGCTGGCGCAGCTGCCGGGTCGCCTCAATGAATGCAACGGCGTAGTCGTCGTGCTCGTCGATGCCGGTGGCGATCGCGAACACGTTGGGATCGAAGATGATGTCCTCGGGCGGGAAACCGACCGGTCCGGTCAAAAGCCCGTAGGCACGCGTGCAGATGTCGACCTTGCGCTCGACCGTGTCGGCCTGGCCGTCCTCGTCGAACGCCATGACGACCACGGCTGCACCATAGCGACGCACCAGCAGGGCCTGTCGCAGGAACTCGTCCTCGCCCTCCTTCAGTGAGATCGAGTTGACGATGCCCTTGCCCTGCAGGCATTTCAGGCCGGCCTCGATCACGCTCCACTTGGAGCTGTCGACCATCACGGGCACGCGGGCGATGTCCGGCTCGGCGGCGATCAGGTTGAGGAAGGCCACCATCGCCTGCTCGGAATCCAGCAGGCCCTCGTCCATGTTGACGTCAAGCACCTGCGCGCCGCTTTCAACCTGCTGCCGCGCCACCGCGACGGCCTCGTCGAGGCGGTTGTCCTTGATCAGCTTGCGGAACTTCGCACTGCCGGTGACGTTGGTGCGCTCGCCGACGTTGATGAAGTTGGATTCGGGGGTGATCTGCAGCGGTTCGAGGCCGCTCAGGCGGGTCTGGCGGGGCAGGGCACTCATGCCGCGACCTCCATGTGCGGCAGGCGGCGCGGACTCATGTCGCGCATCGCATCGGCGATCGCGGCGATATGCGCCGGCGTCGTGCCACAGCAGCCGCCCACGAGGTTGAGCAGACCGGACGCGGCGAACTCCCGCAGCACGCCGGCCATGTCCTCGGGCGATTCGTCGTACCCGCCGAATGCATTGGGCAGGCCGGCGTTCGGGTGCGCGCTGACATGGGTGTCGGCGATCTGCGCCAACACGTCGACGTGCTGGCGCAGGTCGCGCGCGCCCAGGGCGCAGTTCAATCCGATTGCCATGGGCGCGGCATGCCGCACCGAATACCAGAACGCTTCGGCGGTCTGGCCCGACAGGGTCCGCCCCGAAGCATCGGTGATCGTGCCCGACACCATCACCGGCAAGCGGGCCCCACGCGCGTCGAACGCCTCTTCGATGGCGAACAGCGCGGCCTTGGCGTTGAGCGTATCGAAGACGGTTTCCACCATCAGGATGTCGGCGCCGCCGTCGATCAGGCCCTCGGTCGACTCGCGGTAGGCGTCGCGTAACTCATCGAAGCTGATCGCGCGGAAACCGGGGCGGTTCACGTCGGGGCTCAGCGAGGCGGTGCGGTTGGTGGGGCCGAGTACGCCGATGACGAAGCGCGGACGCGACGGGTCACGCGCCGTGGCTTCGTCGCAGGCCTTGCGCGCCAGCCGCGCGCCTGCCTCGTTGAGTTCACGTGCCAGGTGCTGCAGCCCGTAGTCGGCCAGCGCGATGGACGTGGAGTTGAAGGTGTTGGTCTCGACCAGGTCCGCGCCCGCCGTGAGGTATTCGGCGTGGATGCCGGTGATGAGGTCGGGCCGGGTGAGGCTGAGCAGGTCGTTGTTGCCACGCTGGTCATGGGCCGTGCGTTCGCCCGGATGCTGGCTGTCGTAGCCGTCGGCGAACCGGGTTCCGCGATAGTCGCCTTCCTCCAGCCCGTGCTGTTGGATCATCGTGCCCATTGCACCGTCGATGACCAGGATGCGTTTGGCGAGGGCCCGCTGGAGGGCGTCGGTTCGCTCGGGGCTGTGCCAGGGGAGGGTGGTCATCGCGTACGTATCCAGTGGTGGGTTTGTCCCGGATGCAGTGAGTGAGTTGCTTTTGGGTCTGGTGGACAGATCCCTCTCTGTGCTCGGGACCGCATGGAGGTTCCGCCGTGCGGGTATCTAGCCCAACGGCTTCCGCGCGATCAGCGCGATCACCTCGAAATGCGGTGGGCGGCGTTCCCGGGTGACCGTGCCGCAGCTGAGGATCTCCAGCCCGGCCTTTGTCACGAACCGGCGCAGGTCCTTCTCGGAGAACCCGAGATTGACGTGGCCGAACGACTCCACCACGGCACGGTGTTCGTGCTTGGCCAGGCTCGTCAGCAGCAGGCGGCCGCCCGGGCGCAGGACGCGTGCGGCCTCGGCCACCGCTTGCGCCGGATGCGCGGCATAGGTCAGCGCATGCATCAGGGCGACCAGGTCGAAGCTGGCGTCGTCCAGCGGCAGCGCGTGCATGTCGCCTTCGCGCACCTCGACGTTCGGCAGGCGTCGCAGGCGTTCGGTCGCGGCGGCGACCACCTTGGAACTGGCATCCAGGCAGACGTAGCGATTGGAGTGCGGCGCCATCAGTTCGGCCAGCACGCCGTCGCCTGAGGCGATGTCCAGCACGTCGCCCGGCTCCAGCAGCGGCAGCGCGGAGCGTGCCATCGCCTCCCAGGTGCGTCCCGGTGAGTAGTGCCGCTCCATGTCGCCGGCCACCGAGTCGGCCCAGTTCTGGTCGGCGGCGCGCATCGCCAGCACGCCCGGCACGCGCTCGGCATCCTGGCGCAGCAGCGGATCGTCGCTGCCTTCCCGGAGCGTCTGCCACAGCGCCCGCTGCGGGGCATCCAGTGCGGCATCGTCGAAGCGGTAATAGGCCGACACGCCGGAGCGCCGGTCACGGACCAGGCCCGCCTCTTTCAGCTTGGACAGATGGGTGGAGACACGCGGTTGCGCCAGCCGGGTGATGGCCGAGAGTTCGGCCACGGTCAGCTCCTCATGCTCCAGCAATGCCAGCAGCCGCACGCGCGTGGCATCGGCAAACATCTTCAGGCGTGACGACCAGCCTTCCAGATCCATTCAATCCTGCCTTTTATCGACGTATCGCGATACAGCGATAAGTCTCCTCCCGCATCCCGCGGGGGTCAACCCCGGTGCCGGCGGGCGGTCGCAATGGAGTGGGGTTCTGGCGCGCCCGGGGCTACAATTCGCGTCTTGTCCGAAACTGACCGACCGAGGGTGCCGACGTGGATTTTCGTTTCACCGAAGAGCAGTTGATGATCCAGGACGTGGCCCGGCGCATCGCGCAGGAAAAGATCGCGCCCAGTGCCGAGCACCACGACCAGACGGGCGAGTTCCCGCTGGAGAACATCCGCACCCTCGGTGAGAACGGGCTGATGGGCATCGAGGTGCCGGCCGAGTACGGCGGCGCCGGCATGGACCCGATCAGCTATGTGCTGGCCATGGTCGAGATCGCGCACGCTGACGCCGCGCACTCCACCATCGTCTCGGTCAACAACTCGCTGTTCTGCAACGGCATCCTGAAGTTCGGCACCGAGGAGCAGAAGCAGACCTACGTGCGCGCGATTGCCGAAGGCAAGGAGATCGGCGCCTTCGCACTAACCGAGCCGCAGTCCGGCTCCGACGCCACGGCGATGCGCTGCCGCGCGGTCAAGCAGGCCGACGGCAGTTTCAAGATCAACGGCAAGAAGAGCTGGATCACCTCGGGCCCGGTCGCGAAGTATTTCGTGCTGTTCGCGATGACCGACCCGGACAAGGGCGCGCGCGGCATCACCGCGTTCCTGGTCGACGGCGATCGTGACGGCTTCCACCGCGGCAAGACCGAGCCCAAGCTGGGAATCCGCGCATCGGCCACGTGCGAGATCGAGTTCGAGGATTACATCGCCCGTCCCGAGGACGTGCTGGGCGAGGAAGGCCACGGCTTCAAGATCGCCATGGGCGTGCTGGACGCCGGCCGCATCGGCATCGCCAGTCAGGCGATCGGCATTGCCCGCGCCGCGTACGAGGCGACGCTTGAGTACGTCAAGGAGCGCAAGGCATTCGGCCAGCCGATCGGTGCATTCCAGATGACCCAGGCCAAGATCGCCGACATGAAGTGCAAGCTGGAGGCGTCGCTGCTGCTGACGCTTCGGGCCGCCTGGCAGAAGGGCGAAGCCGAGAAGTCCGGCGGCCGTTTCAGCAACGAGGCTGCCATCGCCAAGCTCACCGCGTCCGAGGCGGCGATGTGGATCACCCACCAGGCCGTGCAGATCCACGGCGGCATGGGCTACTCGAAGGAAATGCCGCTGGAGCGCTATTTCCGCGACGCCAAGATCACCGAGATCTACGAGGGCACCAGCGAGATCCAGCGCCTGGTCATCGCCCGTAACGAGACCGGCCTGCGCTGACCATGCGCGGCCCGGGTCGCCCGCTGCGGTGTGGCGCGCCATGCGGTGTGCCATGCCCGAGCGCGGCGCCCGGCAATGCGAAGTCGATCACGTTCTGAACCGTCCCCTGGCCCGTGCGCAAGCGCGGGCCTCATTGCATCGGATCCCACGATTCCATGAGCACTGCACGCAAGAGCCCGAAGAAAAGCAGCCGCCCGGTCGCCGGAAAATCGCGCGCACCCAAAGCCGAAGTGTCCCCCTCTGCCGAGCGCTCCAAGGCGCCGGCATCCCGGGCCCGCCCATCGGGCGGCGTTTCGCTAAGCCCGATCATCGCGGCCATGCGCAAGCGCGTGCCCGCCGCGCGCCATGGCGAGGTCGAGGCATTCGCCCGTTCGTTCTACCAGCGCATGGGCGACGACGAGCTGCCGCAGCACAGCGCCGACAGCTGGGCCGCGCTGGCGGCGGACTTCCTCGAGTTCGCACGCACGCGCAAGCCCGGGACCGCGCGGGTGCGGCTGTTCACGCCCGGGCTGAAGTCGCATGGCTGGGAGTCGCCGCACACCGTTCTGCAGATCGTCAACGACGACATGCCGTTCCTGGTCGATTCGGTGACCATGGCGCTGTCGGAACTCGGCATCGGCGTGCACGTGCTGGGCCACCCGGTGGTCGCCATGGAGCGCGACAAGTCGGGCCGCCTGCAGGCGGTGGGGCAGGGCAAGCCCGAGTCGTTGATGCACCTGGAGATCGATCGCCAGGCACCGGAATCAATGCCGCAGATCGAGCAGGCCGTGCAGGCCGTGCTGGGCGATGTGCGCTCGATCGTGCGCGACTGGTCGGAGATGCGCGGCCGGATGTTCGAGGTCGCCGATGCGCTGTCGAGCCAGCCACTGCCGGGCACCGAGGCCGGCCGCACCGAGGCGCAGGAATTCCTGCGCTGGGCGGCGGGCGACCACTTCACGTTCCTGGGTTACCGCGAGTACGAGGTCGCCGCCAAGGGCGGCGAGGAAGTGCTGTGCGCGGTGAAGGACACCGGCCTGGGCCTGCTGCGGGGCAAGGACGCGGGGACGCCGCGCCTGCTGACCTCGCTGGCCGCCCATTACATGCCGCAGTCGGGCGCCGTCGATGCATTGATCCTGACCAAGACCAATGCGCGTTCGACCGTGCACCGCCCGGGCTACATGGATTACATCGGCGTGCTGGAGTTCGACACGGCTGGCAAGCCGGTGCGCGAGCACCGCTTCCTCGGCCTGTACACCTCCAGCGCCTACAGCCGCCGTCCGTGGGACATCCCGGTGGTGCGCCAGCGGCACGAGTTCGTGATGGAGCAATCCGGCCTGCCGGCCAACAGCCACAGCGGCAAGGCCCTGCGGCACATCCTGGAGACGCTGCCCCGCGACGAGCTGTTCCAGTCCAGTGGTGAGGAGTTGCTGCGGACCGCGACCGGCATCCTCGGCCTGCAGGAGCGCGTGCGCAGCAAGCTGTTCCTGCGCCGCGACCGCTACGGCCGTTTCTTCTCCGGCCTGGTCTACATCCCGCGCGACCGCTTCAACACCGACGTGCGCCTGCGCATCGAGGCCATGCTCAAGCGCGTGCTGCACGGCGAGCACGTCGACACCACCGTGGTGCTGGGCGAATCGCCGCTGGCGCAGCTGCACCTGCTGGTACGCCCGAAATCGGGCGAGGCGATCCAGGTCGATAACGCCGCCATCGAGGCCGAACTGGCCGAGATCGTGCGCAACTGGCAGGACGACCTGCGCGAGCAGCTGGTCGAGCGCAACGGCGAGGAACGCGGCCTGCAGCTGGCCAGCCTCTACGGCCGCGCATTGCCGGCCGGCTACATCGAGAACATCTCGGCCAAGGTCGCCGCGACCGACGTCGAGCACCTGGCGGCGCTGGAAAGCCCGCAGGACCTGGGCCTGAGCCTGTTTCGCGCGCACCAGGGCGCTGGCGGCCTGCGCTTCAAGTTCTACCGCCAGCACGACGACATCCCGCTGTCGGACGCGCTGCCGATGATGGAGAACATGGGCCTGCGGGTGATCACCGAACACCCGTACCGCCTGTATGCCAACGGCATGCTGATGTACATCCAGGACTTCGAGGTCGAGACCACGGTCGACTTCGACGTCGAATCGCTGGACGAGAACTTCGAGCAGGCCTTCGCGCACATCTGGCGCGGCGAGGCTGAGAACGACGGCTTCAACCGCCTGATCATCGCCGCCGGGCTGTCGTGGCGGCAGGTCGCGATGCTGCGTGCGTACTGCAAGTACCTGCAGCAGGTGGGCGTGCCGTTCTCGCAGGCCTACGTGGAGGAGACGCTGACGCGTTATCCGCTGCTGGCGCGCCTTCTGGTCGAGTTGTTCGAAGCGCGCTTCGACCCGGCCACCGGAAAGGAGAGCAAGGCCGAAGTCAAGACGGGAATGGCTACGCTGCAACAGCAGTTCCAGGCCCTGGCTGCGGGTGACGAGGCCACGATGGCGGTGCTCGAGCACGTCGTCGCCTCGCGTACCGGTAACCGCGAGGAGCAGGTCGAGGCGACCCGCAAGGCGCTGTCCAAGCTCATCGACAACGTGTCGAGCCTGGACGAGGACCGCATCCTGCGCAGCTACATCGGCGTGATCGACGCCACGCTGCGCACCAGCTACTACCAGGCCGGCGCCGGTGGCGCGGGCAAGGGCTACGTCAGCTACAAGTTCGATTCCGCCCAGGTGCCGGACCTGCCCAAGCCGCGTCCGTACCGCGAGATATTCGTCTACGGCCCGCGTGTGGAAGGCATCCACCTGCGCTTCGGTCCGGTGGCGCGTGGTGGCCTTCGCTGGTCGGACCGCCGCGAGGACTTCCGTACCGAGGTACTGGGCCTGGTAAAGGCGCAGATGGTGAAGAACACGGTAATCGTGCCGGTCGGCTCCAAGGGTGGCTTCATCAGCAAGCGTCCGCCCGCCGGCGGCGACCGCGACGCGGTCTGGGCCGAGGGCGTGGCGTGCTACCGCATGTTCATCAACGGCCTGCTCGACATCACCGACAACCTGGTCGACGGCAAAGTGGTGCCGCCTGCGAACGTCGTGCGCCACGACCAGGACGACCCGTACCTGGTCGTCGCCGCGGACAAGGGCACGGCCACGTTCTCCGACATCGCCAACGGCATCGCGCGCGAGCATGGCTACTGGCTGGACGACGCGTTCGCCTCCGGCGGTTCCGTCGGCTATGACCACAAGGGCATGGGCATCACCGCCAAGGGCGCCTGGGAATCGGTCAAGCGCCACTTCCGCGCCATGGACCGCGACAGTCAGAAGCAGGACTTCACCGCGGTCGGTATCGGCGACATGTCCGGCGACGTCTTCGGCAACGGCATGCTGCTGAGCAAGCATATCCGGCTGGTGGCGGCATTCGACCACCGCCACATCTTCCTGGACCCGAACCCGGACGCGGCGCGCACCTTCAAGGAGCGCCAGCGGATGTTCAAGCTGCCGCGCTCGAGCTGGGAGGACTACGACAAGACGCTGATCAGCAAGGGCGGCGGCGTGTACGCGCGCTCGCTCAAGTCGATCCCCGTGTCCGCGGAAGCGCGTGAAGCGCTGGGTATCGAGGGCAACGTCAATGCGCTGAGCCCGAACCAGCTGATGAGCGCCATCCTCAAGGCGCCGGTCGACCTGCTGTGGAACGGTGGCATCGGCACCTACGTCAAGGCCAGTACCGAGACGCATGCCGACGTTGGCGACCGCGCCAACAACGCGCTGCGCGTGGACGGCCGCGACCTGCGCTGCAAGGTGGTGGGCGAGGGCGGCAACCTGGGCCTGACCCAGCTGGGCCGCATCGAGGCCGCACAGCATGGCGTGCTGCTCAACACCGACTTCATCGACAACTCCGCCGGCGTGGACACCTCCGACCACGAGGTCAACATCAAGATCCTGCTGACCGGCCAAGTGCAGAAGAAGAAGCTGACCATCGAGGCCCGCAACAAACTGCTGGCGGCGATGACCGGCGAGGTCGAGCAACTGGTGCTGGTGGACAACTACCGCCAGAACCAGGCCATCAGCCTGATGGAGCGAATGAGCGTTCCGCGCCTGGGCTCCAAGCAGCACTTCATCCGCACGCTGGAGTCGCAGGGGCTGCTCGATCGCCAGATCGAGTTCCTGCCGTCGGATGCCGAGCTGGCCGAGCGCAAGGCACGCGGCCAGGGCCTGACCCGTCCGGAACTGGCGGTGCTGCTGTCGTACGCCAAGCTGGTGCTGTTCGACCAGCTGGTGCAGTCGGACGTGCCGGAGGACCCGTACCTGTCCAAGGAGCTGGTGCGCTACTTCCCGCAGCCGCTGCAGGACAAGTACGCCAAGGCCATGGGCGACCACCGCCTGAAGCGCGAGATCATCGCCACCGCGGTCACCAACTCGATGGTCAACCGCATGGGCGCGACGTTCGCCATGCGCATGCAGGAGGACACCGGCCGCAGCCCCGCGGAAATCGCCGAGGCCTACACCATCGCCCGCGAGGCGCTGGACGCACGCGACCTGTGGGCGCAGATCGATGCGCTCGACGGCAAGGTCGCCGAGTCCGCGCAGATCGATGCCCTGCAGACCATCTGGCAACTGATGCGCACGATGTCGCGCTGGCTGCTGTCGCGGCCGGGTGCGATGCCGGAGATCGCCACCGCGATGGCCCGCTACGGCGATGGCTTCAAGGCCGTGCGCGAGGCGCTGCCCACCGTGTTGTCGCAGGTGCGCCGCGAGACCTTCGACGCGCGCCTGAAGGAGTGGAAGGACAAGGGCTTCCCGGCGCCACTGGCCAATGAACTGGCCGCGTTGCCGCTGCTCGAGTTCGGCTGCGACATCGTCGAGATCGCCCGGTCCCGCAAGCTGCCGCCGGCCGACGTGGCCCGCGCCTACTTCGCACTCGGTGCGGCCCTGCACCTGCCGTGGCTGTACGAGCAGGTCGAGGCCCTGACGGTCGACGGCCGCTGGCAGGCCCTGGCCCGTGGCGCCTTGCGCGACGAGCTGGGCAACCAGCAGCGGGCGCTGGTCAGCCAGATTCTGGCCAGCGGCGGCAAGCTGTCGCCGGAGGACAAGGTCGCCGCCTGGTTGCAGCGTGACAACCCGTCGCTGCGCTTCACCCAGTCGATGCTGGCCGACCTGCTCAACCAGAAGGCGCTGGACTACCCGACCGTGTCGGTGGCCGTGCGGCGCCTGGCGCAGATCGCAGCGGAGTAGCCCGGGTAAGGCAGCAGGCCGCACCCGGGATGGCCGGGACGGAGCTTGCGGTCACCCCTCCCGGGTGCGCTTCGCGAACCGGGCTACGGCGCCCTGTAGGAGCGGCTTCAGCCGCGAACCAGAGCCGGTTGCCCGGCGCACCTTCCGATCGCGGCTGAAGCCGCTCCTACAGTCGTAGCGCCGACTGGGGGGCTTGCCGCCTCCGGGTTATCCTGCCGCCTTCGCCCACGGAGCCGTCCATGGACTCGACGCCGCGTATCGCCTTCCTTGCCAGCCGCGCTGAAGATGCGCAGCGCGCCTGCGTCGAACTGGTCAAGCTGCACGGCGACCACGCGCCGGAAGACGCCGATATCCTCGTGGCGTTGGGCGGTGACGGCTTCATGCTGCAAACGCTCCACCGCCACGGCAGCCTTGGCAAGCCGGTGTACGGCATGAAGCTGGGCACCGTTGGTTTTCTGATGAACCAGCAGCGGGTGGATGGCTTGGTCGAACGCCTGCACGCGGCCGAGCCTGCGGTGCTGCGGCCGCTTGAGATGGTCGCGCAGACCGAGTCCGGCGCGTCGGTCGGCTCGCTCGCCTACAACGAGGTGTCGTTGCTGCGCCAGACGCGCCAAGCGGCGCACCTGTCGATCGAACTCAACGGCCAGGTCCGACTCGACGAGCTGATCTGCGACGGTGTGATGGTGGCGACCCCGGCGGGAAGCACCGCCTACAACTTCTCCGCGCACGGCCCGATCCTGCCGCTGGGCACCAACGTCGTGGCGCTGACCCCGATCGCCGCGTTCCGCCCGCGACGCTGGCGCGGCGCGGTGATCAAGGCCGATACCGAGGTGCGCTTCCGCGTGCTGGACCCGTACAAGCGCCCGGTCAGCGCCACCGCCGATTCGCACGAGGTGCGGGACGTGGTCGAAGTGATGATCCGCGAGTCCCACGACCGCACGGTGACCCTGCTGTTCGACCCCGAGCACAACCTCGAGGAGCGGATGCTGGCGGAGCAGTTCACCAGTGGGTAGTGGGGGTTTGGCCACGGATGGACACGGATAGACACGGATAGGACGGTCTGGAGTTTGAGGGAGCTTGGCTTGGTTAGTGGCCCATGCCTCAGTGACTGAAACGCAGTGTCGCAGGCGTCGGCGTTCCCCAAAAACTGTCGGCCACTCGCGCCTCTGAGCCGTCATTCCCGCGCAGGCGGGAATCCAGGAATGTGAGCTTTTGGTCGGTATCCCACGCAAAACCTTCAGGGCGACGTCCATGGATTCCCGCTTTCGCGGGAATGACGGCAACAAGAAGGGATCATTCCAGCCCGGCGCTTCATCGGACGCACGTCGGGCCTCCAATCATTGTTGATCAGCGCCCATCCGTGGAAAAAAACCCGCTTCACCGTCGCACCCCCTGCGACCCGGGAGGTGCAGAATGGCGCCATGCCAGACGCCAATGCCGATCCGCTGATCGTCGCGATCTCATCGCGCACCCTGTTCGACCTGGAGGACAGCCACGCGCTGTTCGAGGCCGAGGGGATCGAAGCCTATGCCGCGTTCCAGCGCGAACGCGAGGACGACCTGCTGACACCGGGGATCGCGTTCCCGCTGGTGCGCAAGCTGCTGGCACTGAACGAGGGTTCGCCACCGGAGGCGCCGCGGGTCGAAGTCATCCTGATCTCCCGCAATTCGGCCGACACCGGGCTGCGCATCTTCAATTCCATCGCCCACCACGGGCTTGCGATCAAGCGCGCCGCCTTCAGCAACGGGGCGCCCCCGTTCCCCTACATCCGCCCGTTCAACGCCGACCTGTTCCTGTCGACGCACGCCGAAGATGTCGCCAAGGCGCTGGAGGCGGGCGTCGCCGCTGCGACGTTGCTGCCCGCCAGCGCACCGCAGCACCGCTTCGACCAGCTGCGCATCGCATTCGATGGCGATGCAGTGATCTTCGACGACGAGGGCGAGCGGGTGTCGCGCGAGGGCGGCCTGGCGGCCTTCGCCGAGCACGAGCGCAGCCGCGCCGGGGAGCCGCTTTCGGGTGGGCCGTTCCGAGGCTTCCTCGATGCGCTGCATCGGCTGCAGGCAGCCTTCCCGCCGGGGCTGGATTCCCCGATCCGCACCGCGCTGGTCACCGCACGGTCCGTGCCGGCGCATGAGCGGGTGATCCGCACCCTGCGCGAGTGGGGCATCCGGCTGGACGAGGCGCTGTTCCTGGGTGGCCGATCGAAGGGGCCGTTCCTGGAGGCGTTCGGCGCCGACATCTTCTTCGACGACTCCGAGCACAACATCGCCTCGGCGCGCGGACTGGTAGCGGCTGGGCACGTGCCGCACGGGATTGCCAACCGGCGTTGAGGGCGGGTCTCCTGCCAAATTTCCTGTTCGCGAGCTGTTGTAGGAGCGGCTTCAGCCGCGATCGGATCCAGCCCGTGCGGACGGTTCTGGTTCGCGGCTGAAGCCGCTCCTACAGACTGCGACTCCGGCACGTGTGGCGCGCCCGGAAACGCGTGATCAGTGCTCGCCCTTGCTCCCGTCGAGTGGCAGGCGGATGTCGGTCAGCTTCCAGGCAAACCCCTCGCGCGTCAGCACGAACACCGTCTGATCGCCCGCTTCGTCATGGACGGTGGCGGTAAAGCGCGACGGCGACTCGAAGCCATAGCTCGCATCCTGCAGCGGATTACGCGGCGGCTGGTGCGTCGCGCTGTCGGTGCGGTCCACGCCGCCGCCAGTGATGCGGTGGAGCACGCCGCGACCTTCCATCATCGCGCCCACGCCGGCCGGGGTCGTCAGCGCATCGACCGCGCTGCCTGCAACGCCGCTGGCGATCTGCACGGCGATCGCACCGAAGGGATGGGACTGCACCTCCGGTCCCGCGCGGCGCACGACGTAGTCGTCCACCTGCACCTTCAGGTTGCGTCGCAGCACCGGGAAGTCGATGTGCTCGGACAGGGCGGCGCTGTTCTGCGCTTCGACCGCCTTGCGCATCGCATTGACGGTCAGGAACGGACCTGCGGCCACATACCCCAGTAGGGCCACGCCCAGCACCACCAGCACCACGACGACCTTCTTCATCCACCGCTCCGATCAACCGGGACCCGCGGCAGCTTAGCGGCTCCGGGGCTGCGGCGGCAGCAGGAACGGGGCCGGCGCATGGGCCGGCCCCGTTGCTCTCACCTGACGCGTGCGGCGCGTTCGCGGCGCTCGACCGGCGCCATCCGCGACTGGTCGTTGAGTTCCAGTTGCCGCAGTTCGAAGGGCGCGCCATACCCCGCTGGCAGGTGCGCACGATCGAACGCCAGTACCAGGTTGCCCCGCCCGGGCGACATCCATTGCGCGGAGTGGGCCACCGACACCGGCCGGGCGACACCGTCGGGCGCGGTGGCGTACAGCGTGCCGCGCGCCTCGTAGCGTCCGGACGAGGCGGCCTGTACCGGCAGCGTGAACCGGAGCCGCCGTGCATCGAACCGGTAGCCGCCCTCCAGGCGGGTGGTCGGCAGTGCGACCGAGAATGCGGTACGTGCGTCGCGCTGGACCGTGCCGTCACCCGCGAACACCTGCACCTCCCACAGTCCGGGCGCGTCGCCAACATCGTCGGGCACCGATGCCTGCCCGCGCAGGATGCCGTCGCGGCCGGGCTTCAGGTCGACCGGCCAGGTGCGTCCGTCCGGCGCCACCAGCAGGCCGCCGGCTTTCACACCGCGGATCCGGGTCGGGCCGTCCTGCAGGTTGACCGCAATGTCGGCGCGGCCGCCGGCCAGGATCCGGTCGCGGCCGAGCGCTGCGAACAGCCGCACGTCGCTTTCGGGCTCGTACACGTGCACCACGTACCGGCCACGGGCATCGGCCGCCTGCACCGAGAACGCGCCGGCACCAGCACTGCGGTCCAACTGCACGGCTGCGGTGCCGTCCGGAACGGCCAGGCCTGCCGCCTGCAATTGTGGTGACGAGTTTCTGCGGGCCAATGGCACCGCACGCCCGCTGCGCGTGACGCGCACGGCGCCGGCATCCACGGGGGCGGCGCCGGCTGCCGGGCTCACCCGGACCAGCGTACCGGGCGCGGTGGCCTGCAGCGCGACGCCCCGTTGAAGCTCGGCGGCGTCCACGGTTTTCCAGTACTCGCGGCTCTCGGTAACGTGCGGTTGCGGCACGGCGATGTCGGTATCCGGATCGACGCGCCAGCTGTACCTCACCGGCACACGTTCGACGTTCCGCGACGGCGGCGGTGCCTGGACCGTACGCAGCGGTGTCATGTCGCGCCCGCCGGTGGGCAACATGGGCGTGGTGGCCGTCTGCGCGTAGGCCGCACAGGCGCACGTCAGCAGGGCGAGGGCGGAGACGTTCTTGACGGTTTTCATGGTCGGTCTCCTCACTGGCCCAGGTCGTTGCGCAGGATGGTGTTGAGCCCGAAGCACGGGCGCCGGCTCTGGTTGTGGCTGAGCGGTTCGCGCCCGGCCATGCGTGTCTTGTCGGTGAACCACACGCTGCCGGCCGCCGACTGGCTGGCGCATTCCAGGAAGCCGTCCGAGCACGAATCCAGCCACCATTGCGTGGTCTCCAGTCCGACGTTCTCGGCGTACCCGCCGCAGTAGCTGTCCGGATCCCAGACCGCCGAATCGACGTCGGTGCCCACGACGCTGCGGAACTGGCGGGGCAGGGCGGGGCGCCCGGCCGTGCCATAGAGGTAGTTGCCGTTGTAGTACGCCATCCAGCTTTCCTGCTGCTGGCGCACCGCGTCCGACGCGTAGCCCAGCAGCCAGCCGAGCGACTGCTCGAACGCGTTGCCATTCATCACTGCATCGGCCAGCGGCGTGCCGGCCGACGATGGCGCCAGCGCATTGACGCGCACCACGCGGTCGATGATGGCGGGATAGCGGCTGTCCCAGGTCGGGTTGGACAGGATCCAGCGCATCACGTTGCCGCCATTGGAATGCGTGATCACGACCAGGCGGGTGATGCCGCGGTTCTGGATGAAGCTCGTCAGCTGGGCGGCCAGGCACCCGGCGGCGCCGTCGTCCCACATGTAGCGGGTGAAGTCGCAGTTGACGACGGTGTAGTTGGCCGGGTTCGACAGGCCCTGCCGGACCGAATCGACCATCGTCGGCGTCCAGTAGTCCTGGTAGGCGTTGCTCTGCTGTCCGGTGCCGTGCACGAACGCGACGCCGGTGTTGGCCTGGACGGCCACGGCCGGCAAGGCGGCCAGCGCGGCCGCCCACAGGTACTTGCGCATGTTCCCCTCCCTGATCCCCAAAGGCGCAGTCCGTCGGCCTCCTGCTATCCGTTGCGCGGTCTCCGGCAGTCATCCATGCGCCGGCGTATCGGGGCGGACTATCGGCGCGCGCCGCGGCCGTGTCATGCCGCAGTGCGGGAGATCGCCTGTTCAGGCGGTGGAACTGGGACGGCCGTCGCTCAGAACTCCAGGTCGAGTGCGGCGCAGAGGTAGTCGACGAACGGGGAGAGGGACTCGAGGTCGCGCTCCAGTGTCTTCAGCAACGCGGGGCCCGTCATCACCGCATCGTCGATGCCGGCCACCGCGACGTGGTTCTTGCGCCGCAGGTCGTCGGCGAACTCCGAGTCTGCCGGGTAGCCGCGGGGCATCCGCACCAGCATGTCGCTTTCGTCCAGGTCGAAACGCTTGCGGAAAGCCTTGCCGCGGCTGGCGGCCTTCCAGCTGTCGGGGTTGTCGAGGATGAACTGGCGGATGCGACGCAGGGTCGGGGTGTCGGGGTGCCACAGCCCGGCGCCGATGAAGCACCGGCCTTCCTGCAGGTGCAGGTAGAACGAAGGCGCAGTGACCTGTCGGCTGCGTTCATGGAACAGCCGAGCGCCCTGCCAGGACTTGTACGGCGTCTTGTCGTTGGCGAAGCGGGTGTCGCGCTGGATGCGGAACAGCGATCCGCCAACGGTTTTGGGCTCGGACCGGTAGTGCGGGCTGATCTCGGTCACGACCGGCTGCAGTTCGGTAAGCAGGCGCTGGAACGGCTCGCGCACGTGGGCCTCGTACGCGGCCTTGTGTGCGTGGAACCAAGGGCGATTGTTGTTGCGCGCCAGCCGGCGCAGGAAACGGAAGCTTTCGTCGCTGAAGTACGCGGCCATGGCGTGTCTGGGGCGGAAACCGGCAGGCAGTGTGGCCTGCGTCAGGTCAGGCCGGCGTCGAGGTCGCGCCGCCAGGCCTCGAGGTGGTCCAGCAGCCCCAGGCCACGGCTGTCGCCCGCGGCCGCGCAGTCCGCGCGCATCGCCGACAGTTCCGCATCGAACCGCTCGAACGTGTATTCCGACAGGCCGGCATCGCTGCGCAGCCGCCGGCGGCGGTATTCGTCCCAGCGCGCCTGTTCGCTGGGTGACAGGCTGCCGGGCCAATTGCGGGCACGGTAGCGCAGCAGCAGTTCGGGCAGGCGCGCATCGCGGAAGCCGAACGCGCGGGTGCCCAGGGCCTCGGGCGGCGTGGTGCGGACCTCGGCCAGCAGGCGCTTGTCGCCCTCGGCCAGGAAGCCGTCGTAGAGCGCGGCATCCGGGTCGGACGGCGTGCGTTCGCGCGTGGCACCGAACACCTGGCGGACTTTTTCGGCCAGCGCCGGCGCGGCCTCGCGCAGTTGCCGCGCATGGTCGTCCACGCGGGCCGTGTCGATGCCCAGGCGCGTGAAGTCCGCCTCGCGCAGGTGCGACCAGTCCACCAGCGCCGGGCAGCGATTGAGGTGGATCTCCTTGAGGGCGATGCGTTCCTCGCCCTCGGGCAGGTCGGCGGCGGGCGTGTACAGCCGGTCGGAAATCTCGTCGGGCGAGAGCGCCAGGAGCCGTTCCGGCGACTGTGCGAGATCGAACACGATCACCCGGCTGTCGATGTAAGGGTGTCGCGCCAACGGCAGGATCGGTGCCGCGCACAGGCGACTGGCCGGGAACCGCTGCGACACGTGCAGCACCGGCTGCATCGCGGTCGGGTCGAGCATGCGCGCGGCGAAGCGCTTGTCGCGCAGCTTGAGCGCGTAGTCCCACAGCCGCGGTTGCGCCTGGCGCAGACCACGCGCCAGTCCGATCAGCGCACGCACGTCCGACAGCGCCTCGTGGGCATCGCCTTCGCGCACGCCGTTGGCAATCGCCAGGTGCTCGAGCTTGAAGGAGGTCGCGCCGTCCTCGCGCTTGGGCCACACCAGGCCGTCCGGGCGCAGCGCATGCGCCAGCCGCATGACATCCAGCAGGTCCCAGCGCGAGTTGCCGCCGCGCCACTCGCGCTCGTACGGGTCGTGGAAGTTGCGGAACAGGCCGTGGCGGATGAACTCGTCGTCGAACCGGATCGAGTTGTAGCCCAGCGTGCAGGTCTCCGGTCGAGCCATCTCCTCGACGATCCGCGCGAACGCCTCGGCCTCGCTGACCCCGTCGGCCATGGCCTGCTGCGGCGTGATGCCGGTGACCAGCGTGGCGCCGGGGGAGGGCAGCAGGTCGTCGGCGGGCTTTACGAAAAAGCTGATCGGCTCGTCGACCGGGTTGAGGTCGGCGTCGGTACGGATCGCGGCGAACTGCGCGATGCGCGTCGTGCGCGGATCGGCGCCGAAGGTCTCCAGGTCGTAGAAGAGGAAGCTGGCGGGCATTGCTTACGTTCCCTGTTTGCAGCGCGACGTGGGTCAGGATCGATACGCAGACCCGGTGGCGTGTCGTGGTCGCGACTCACGTCGCTCCTACAGAACTTCGTCGGCCGGCAGTGGCGACAGGCGGCCGCGCACGGTGGCATCGACGGCCTCCCAGTCGAGCGTATCGAGGCTTGAGTGCCCGCGCGTCAGCTCGACCAGCAGTTCGCGCTGCACCTGCCCGCGTTCGAAGGCGACGGCGTATGGCACGCGGCTGAAAGTCACCATCGAGTAGCGCGGGACAAAGCGGTCGGGATGGCGTTCGGCCAGCGCCCGTTCGAGCGCCCGCTGCAACAGGTAGTCATCGTCGTCGACGCGGTCGCGCATCTCCAGGTAGTTCTCCAGCGCCATCGCCTGGATGGCACGGGCATTGGGCAGGCGCTCGGCCTGGAACGCGGCGAATGCGTCGGCGCAGCCTTCGGCACGCTCCAGGTGGTCGGCCAGCGCCACGCAGTCCTCGAACGCGCAATTCATGCCCTGGCCGTGGAACGGCACCATCGCGTGCGCGGCGTCGCCCACCAGCACCGCGCGGCCCTCCAGGTGCCAGCGATCCAGGTACAGCGTGGCCAGCAGGCCGGCGGGGTTGCGCTCGAAATCCTGTTCCAGCTGCGGGATCAGCGGCAGTGCGTCGGCGAAGTCACGCTCGAACAGGGCGCGCGCCTCGGCGCCATTGCGCACGTTTTCGAAGCTCGGGTCTCCGGGGCGCTCGGATTTGTTGGGCAGGAACAGGGTGACGGTGAATGTGCGTTCGTCGTTGGGCAGTGCGATGCACATGTAGCGGCCGCGTGGCCAGATGTGCAGGGCGTTGGGTTCGATCCGGAATCCGCCGTCGGCGGCGGGCGGGATCTCCAGCTCCTTGTAGGAGTGCCCGAGGAAATCGGTGCGCTCGCCGAGTTCGTAGCATGCCGCCATCTGCCTGCGCAGCATGGACCCGGCGCCATCGGCGCCGACCAGCGCCTTGAACGCGACCTCGTGCTCGCGCCCGTCGCGCGGGTCCAGGAACGTGGCCTTTTCAGCAGCGAAATCGACCCGCTCCAGTCCACGATGGAAATGGATGCGTGCGCCGGCCTGCTCGGCGATGTCGAGCAGGGTGATGTTGAGCTCGCCGCGGTGGACCGACCAGATCACCTCGCTGTCGTCGCGGCCGTAACGCTGCAGGTCGGTCCGGCCATCGGCGAAGTGCACCATGCGTCCGCGCATCATCACCGCGTGGGTCATGACGGCCTGGTCGGCGCCGGCCAGTTGCAGCGCGTGGCGGCCGCGCTCGGCCAGCGCCAGGTTGATCGACCGGCCGCCTTCGTAGCCCTTGAGGCGCGGGTCGCCGCGCTTCTCGTACACGTCGACCGACCAGCCGCGCCGCGCCAGCAATGTGGCCAGCAGCGCACCGGCCAGCCCGGCACCGACGATGGTGATGTGGCGCTCACTCATGGCGCCAGACCTCGACCGTGCGCACGAACCTCAGCACGTCGGCATGCGTGTTGTAGAGCGGGGCAGGGGAGATGCGGATGACGTCGGGTTCGCGCCAGTCGCCCAGCACGCCGTTGTCGGACAGGTGGGCGAAAAGGGCGCGACCGTTCTCGCGGCCGCCGGCCACGCGCAGCGATAGCTGGCAACCGCGTTGTGCCGGGTCGGCCGGGGTGAGGATTTCCAGCCGGTCGGAGAGGCGCTCGCGGATCAGCGCTTCCAGGTAGCCGGTCAGGCGCCGCGACTTTGCGCGCAAGGCCGGCATGCCGACGCGGTCGAACAGGTCCAGTGACGCACGCAGCGGCGCGAGCCCGAGGATCGGCGGGTTGCTGAGCTGCCAGCCGTCGGCGCCCGGCGTCGGCACGAACTCCGGCCCCATGCGGAACCGGCTGTGCACGTCATGCCCCCACCAGCCGGCGAAGCGCGGCCGGTCGGTATGCGCGTGGCGCGCATGGACAAAGCAGCCGGCCACCGCACCCGGGCCGCTGTTGACGTACTTGTAGTGACACCACACCGCGAAGTCGGCGTTGCTGTCGTGCAAGGCGAGCTCGAGGTTGCCGGCGCCGTGGGCCAGGTCGAAGCCGCAGATCGCACCCTGTGCGTGCGCGAGCCGCGCGATCTCCTTCAGGTCGAATGCCTGG
>MIDV01000027.1:0-5792 GCA_001830245.1 Lysobacterales bacterium RIFOXYA1_FULL_69_10
CTCGCCCAGCCCGGACTTGAGCTGGATCTGGCCAAGCCCCAGCGCCGCCGCCGCGCCACTGGCCAGCGCCAGGGACACCGCCAACGCCGACCGCATCAATCGCTTCACGCGTGCTCCCACTGCATTCCCCAAGGCGCGACTCTAGCGAGCGGGGCCCGACGCGGCAATGCGCGCGGCCGCGTTCAGCAGGCGCTGTGGCCCCCGACGGCTCCTTCAGTCGCTGCGTTCGGCCAGCACCAGCTCCGCCAGCTGCACCGCGTTGAGCGCGGCGCCCTTGCGGATGTTGTCGGCCACCACCCACAGCGAAACGCCGCGCGGGTGGGAGATGTCGTCGCGGATGCGGCCCACGTACACCGGGTCGTTGCCCGACGCGTGGGTCACCGGCGTGGGGTAGCCGCCGCCTTCGTGTTCGTCCACCACTTCGACGCCCGGCGCGGACTGGAGCAGTTCGCGCACGCGCGCGGCTCCGATCTTCTCGCGCGTCTCGATGTGCACCGCCTCGGAGTGCCCGTAGAACACCGGCACGCGCACCACGGTGGCGTTCACCTGGATCGAGTCGTCGCCGAGGATCTTGCGGGTCTCCCAGACCAGCTTCATCTCCTCGGTGGTGTAGCCGTTGTCGCAGAAATCGCCCCCGTGCGGGATCACGTTGAAGGCGATCTGCACCGGGTACACCTCGGGTTTCGGGTCCTGGAAGTTGAGCATGCCGGCGGTCTGTCGGCCGAGCTCCTCCAGCGCCTTGCGGCCGGTGCCCGACACCGATTGGTAGGTGGCGACGTTGATGCGCTCGATGCCGGCCTCGCGGTGGATCGGCGCCAAGGCGACCAGCATCTGCATGGTCGAGCAGTTCGGGTTGGCGACGATGCCGCGCGGGCGCTGCTTCATCGCCTCCGGGTTCACCTCGGCCACCACCAGCGGCACGTCGTCGTCCTGCCGGAAGGCCGAAGAGTTGTCGATGACCACCGCACCGGCGGCGGCGAACTTCGGCGCGTACTCCTTGGAGACGCTGCCGCCGGCGGAGAACAGGGCGATGTCGATGCCCGCCGGGCCGAACGTAGCCAGATCCTGCACGACGACCTGGCGCGCGCCGAACTCGACCTTGTCGCCGGCCGAGCGCTCACTGGCGAGCAGGTACAACTGGCCGACCGGGAATTCGCGCTCGGCGAGGATCTTGAGCATGGTCTCGCCGACGGCGCCGGTGGCGCCAACGATGGCGACGTTGACTGGGTGGGTCATGGGGGATCTCAGAGGGTTATGCCACGGATGGCACGGATGAAGGCGGATAGAGCTTATCTGTAGGAGGAGCGTTCCACGTCACTGCGGATGAAGCGCTGCCGAAAATCAAAAGGTCGATTCAGAAGAACGCTTTTCGTCCGTGTCCATCCGTGTTCATCCGTGGCCAAAACGCTTCACCCCGGCACACGCGGCAACATGGCGCCCACGTCGCCGCACTGGGCGCGGTGGCGCAGCGCCTGGTCCATCAGCACCAGCGCGACCATCGCCTCGCAGATCGGCACCGCACGGATACCCACGCAGGGGTCGTGGCGCCCCGTGGTGACGATGTCGACCACCTGCCCGTCCACATCAAGCCCGGCGACCGGCAGGCGCAGGCTGGAGGTCGGCTTGAATGCCACGGAGCAGCGCACGGCCTGCCCGCTGCTGATGCCACCGAGCACACCGCCGGCGTGGTTGGAGCCGAATCCGTCGGGGTCCATGCGGTCGCGGTGGAGGCTGCCGGGCTGCGCGACGGAATCGAAACCTGCGCCGATCTCCACGCCCTTGGCCGCGTTGATGCCCATCAGGGCCGCGGCCAGCTCCGCATCCAGCTTGCCGTAGACCGGCTCGCCCCAGCCCGGCGGCACGCCCTCGGCGATGACTTCCACTCGCGCGCCGGCCGAGTCGCCGGACTTGCGCAGTGCATCCATCGCCGCTTCCAGTGCCGGCACCTGCGCGGCATCGGGCCAGAAGAACGGGTTGCCCTCGACGTCGCCGAGTGCGTCGATGCGCTCCGGCACGGTCGCAAGCCGGCGGTCGCCGATCTGCGACACGAACCCCTGGATGCGCACGCCGTGGCGCTCGGCCAGCCACTTGCGCGCGATCACGCCGGCGGCGACGCGCATGGTCGTCTCGCGCGCACTCGAGCGCCCGCCGCCGCGCGGATCGCGGATGCCGTACTTGTGCCAGTAGGTGTAGTCCGCGTGTCCGGGGCGGAACTGCGCGGCGATGGTGTCGTAGTCCTTGCTGCGCGCGTCGGTGTTGCGGATCAGCAGGCCGATCGGCGTGCCGGTGCTGCGGCCCTCGTACACGCCCGAGAGGATATCGACCTCGTCGGCCTCGCGTCGTTGCGAGGTGTGCCGCGACTTGCCGGTCGCGCGGCGCGACAGGTCGTCGGCGAAGTCCTCCGGCGCGATCGCCAGCCCCGGCGGGCACCCGTCGATGACGCAGCCGATCGCCGGCCCGTGGCTTTCGCCGAAGGTCGTCACCGCGAACAGCTTTCCGAAGGTGTTGCTGGCCATCGGTACTCCGCTTGAGGGCAACCCGTCGCATCGGGCGGACAGCCATTGTAGGAGCGGCTTCAGCCGCGATGCTTCGTCTGTAGGAGCGACGTAAGTCGCGATCACGCCCGCCGGAAATTTTGTACCCGCATGATTTCCGGTCGCGACTTACGTCGCTCCTACAGGGTGCATTCGAATCAGGGCGGCTTAGCGGCTGAAGCCGCTCCTACAACGGCAGGCTGCTCAACGCGCGTCGGCGAGCGCCTTGATGCGGGCGTGGTGCTCGACCAGGTCGCTGCGCTCGACCACGAAGATGCCCATCTGGCCGACCTTGAACTCGACCCATGCCATCGGCAGCTCGGGCAGCAGCGCGACCAGCGCGCGCTCGGCCTCACCCACCTCGCAGACCAGGAGCCCGTGCTCGGAGAGGTGGTCGGGAGCGTCGCGCAGGATGCGCAGCGCCAGGTCCAGCCCATCGTCGCCGGCCCGCAGGCCCAGTTCGGGCTCGTGTGCGTACTCCGGCGGCAACGCGTCGGTCTCGTCGTGGGTGACGTACGGCGGGTTGGTGACGATCAGGTCGAACACTTCGCCCTGCAGGCCGGCGAACAGGTCGGACTGGCACAGCTCGACGTTGTCGGCATGCAGGCGGTCCTTGTTCTCGCGCGCCAGCGACAGCGCGTCCTCGTTGATGTCGGCGCCGACCACCTCCCAGTCCGGGTGGTAGTGCGCGGTGGCAATGGCGATGCAACCCGAGCCGGTGCACATGTCCAGCACGCGGTGGACCTCGCGGCCGCCCAGCCACGGCTCGAAGCCGGTCTCGATGAGTTCGGCGATCGGCGAGCGCGGCACCAGCGCGCGCGGGTCGGACTTGAAGCTCAGCCCCGCGAACCACGCCTCGCCGGTCAGGTATGCCGCCGGGATGCGCTCGTTGATGCGGCGCTCGAACAGCGCCAGCACCTTGGCCTTCTCGGCGGTGGTGACGCGCGAGGCGCCGTACACCGGGCTCAGGTCGTGCGGCATGTGCAGCGCGTGCAGCACCAGCTGCGTCGCCTCGTCCAACGCGTTGTCGAAGCTGTGGCCGAAGGTCAGGCCGGCCTGCGCGAAGCGGCTGCCGCCGTGGCGGATCAGGTCGACGATGGTCAGCTGCTCGAACTGCACGTCGGCGACGTCGAAGTCGGACGCATTGGCAGCGGCGCTGCGGGCGGGGCCTGCGGACATGGCGGCGCATTCACGGAAGGGCCGGCGATTATAGCGGCCGGCCGCTATCATGCCGCGGTTGATTCCAGTGGATCCGCCATGTTCAACCGCACCACCGCCATCGTCCTGGTCGCTGCCCTTGCCGCCGCGCTGGGCCTGATCGCCGCCCAGCGCGTGTTCAACCCGGCCCCGGCGCCGGCCACCGCGTGGCCGCAGACCGAGGCAGTGCGGCTGTTCGACCCGCCGCGCGAACTGCCCGCCTTCAACCTGCGCCAGTCCGACGGCACGCCGCTGGTGCCGGGCGAGCTCAAGGGCCACTGGACGCTGGTGTTCCTGGGCTTCACCTATTGCCCGGACGTCTGCCCGATGACGCTGACGCAGATGGCGCAGGCGCAGCGGCAGTGGGAGTCGATCCCCGAGGCCCGCCGTCCGCGCGTGCTGCTGGTGTCGGTCGACCCGGAACGCGACACGCCCGACCGCCTCGGCGAATACGCCCACGCCTTCCACAAGGACACGCTGGCGGCCACCGCCGACATCCCGGCGCTGGAGGACTTCGCCAAGTCGATCAGCATGGTGTTCGCCAAGGTGCCCGCCGAGGAGGGCATGCCGGCCGACCAGTATTCGGTCGACCACAGCGCATCGATGGCGGTGCTCGACCCGCAGGGCCGCATGTCCGGCCTGATCCAGCCGCCGCTCGACCCGGCGGCGATCGCCCGCGACATGGCCGCATTGACCGAGGCCGCGACGCCGTGAGCCTGGTGACCTGGCTGACCTACGCCCTGCCCCACCGCGCGCTGTCGTCGGCGGCACGCGCGCTGGCGTACTCCGACAACCCGCGCCTCAAGGCCTGGTTGATCGACACCGTGACGCGCCGCTTCGGCGTCGACCTGTCGGAAGCCGCGCAATCGGATCCGGCGACCTACCCCACGTTCAACAGCTTCTTCACCCGCGCGCTCAAGCCCGGCGCGCGCGTGGCAGACGCCGACCCGGACGCGCTCCTGATGCCGGCCGACGGGCGCATCAGCCAATGCGGCCGGATCGAAGGTGACCGCATCTTCCAGGCCAAGGGACAGTCGTTCACCACCGGCGAGCTGCTGGGGGATGCCGAGTCGGCCAAGGTGTTTGAAGGCGGCACCTTCGCCACCGTGTACCTGTCGCCCAAGGACTACCACCGCGTGCACATGCCGTGGGCCGGGCGCCTGCGCGAGACCGTGCACGTGCCGGGCCGGCTGTTCAGCGTGGGCCCGGCGGCGGTCGCGAACGTGCCGCGGCTGTTCGCGCGCAACGAGCGACTGGTGTGCCACTTCGACACCGACTTCGGGCCGATGGCCGTGGTGATGGTGGGGGCGCTGCTGGTGTCGGGCGTGGAAACAGTCTGGAGCGGCGAGGAGATCCCC
Source organism: Lysobacterales bacterium RIFOXYA1_FULL_69_10 (assembly GCA_001830245.1). Lineage (GTDB taxonomy): Bacteria > Pseudomonadota > Gammaproteobacteria > Xanthomonadales > Xanthomonadaceae > Lysobacter_C. The sequence goes on from MIDV01000027.1 coordinate 5,090, forward strand.
GCCTACGGACGTGCGATCACGGTCAAGGACTACCGGGGCGAGTCGATCGAACTGGACCGGTTCGAGGAAATGGCGCGCTTCAACTACGGCTCCACCGTGGTTGTGCTGCTGCCGCCGGGCGTCGCGACGCTGGCGCCGGGACTGGCGGCTGAGACCGCGGTGCGACTGGGACAGCGGTTGGCGACGCGGGTGCGCTGAGCAATCCATTTGCGCCGCGCAGCTGCCGCGTGACGCGAGTACGTGCTGCCGCGCTGCTCCACCCCGTCATCCCGGCGAACGCCAGGTTCCACGTTTGACCTCATGCATGGCGCGAGCCGAGGGCCCACGGCTCCGGAACGATGGATCCCGGCGTTCGCCGGGACGGCGGACGGGGATTTTCGTGGCGACGCTCGCCACCTGGGGCCATGACGGACAGACCGCCCGCTCCCTCTACAAATCCTCGCAGCGCTCCAGCTTCAGCACCTGCCCCGGCTGCAACGCATTGCGCGCAGGGCGAAGGTCGTTGGCACGCGCCAGCACGCCGGCATCGCAGCCGAACTTGCGTGCGATCGACCCGAGCGTTTCCCCGCGCTGCACCTGGTACTCGCGCACCACCGGCGGCGGAGGCGGCGGCGCGGGCGTGGGCACCGTCGGCAGCGGCGCGCTGCCACGCACCAGTGCGGCGCGCGGATCGCTGTTGACCAGCGTGCGGGCCAGGTCGGCG
>MIDV01000027.1:5799-12631 GCA_001830245.1 Lysobacterales bacterium RIFOXYA1_FULL_69_10
CGCGGGTGAACCAGCGGTTGTAGCGCTGCGCGATGCGCGCGGTCGCCTTCAGCTCGGTGCCGGCCGGGATGCGGTCGTCGGCCTGGTAGCGGGGGTTGAGGTTGCGCAGCGCGCGCATGTAGCCGTCGCGGGCGCCGTTGTCGTTGCCCAGGCACACGGTCAGCTGGTAGATCGACGCGTCCTGCGCCAGCCGCAGCGGCTGCGGGCGGGCGTCCACGTCGGGGAACACCACGCCGTAATCCTCCGGGTGCAGGTAGATCCACGCCGCGGCGATCACCATCGGCACGTAGTCGCGCGTTTCAGCCGGGAATTGGCTGTAGACGGATTCATCCCAGAAACTGCGCCCACCGGTCTCGCGGAACACGCGCAGCGCGCGTCCCTCGCCGCCGTTGTAGGCCGCCAGCGACAGTTCGATGTTGCGGTTGAGCTGGCCGAGGCGCTCGTTGAGGTAGTCGACGCTGGCGCGCGCGGCCGAGTACGGGTCGTAGCGGGTGTCGAAGCCGCTGCCGTCCTCGCCCAGCCCGAAGCGGCGCCCGGTCGCATACATGAACTGCATCGGCCCGGCGGCGCCCGCCCGCGAGGTGGCATGGACGCGGCCGTGCGACTCCTTGGCCATGATCCCGAACAGCAGCGCCTCCGGCAGCCCGGCGCGCTGGTAGTGCGGCCACATCAGGTGGCGCATGTACTGGTAGTTCTCGTGGCTGGTCATCAGCGCCGGCCGCATGTCGGTCAGCCAGCGGCGGATGCCTTCCTGCACGGCCGGGTTGAACTCCACCATGCGGTCGAAGTCGTGGCCGTCGCCCAGCAGGTGGGCCGCGCGCGCGGCCTCCGGCACGTCGGCGGCCACCACGTCGACGGGCTCACCTTCCGACAAACCGAGGTCGTCGTCCTGCAGGTCGCGTGCGTCGACTTCCTGCTTCAGCAGGCGCTTGTAGGTCGCCAGCAGCGTCGGCACCTGGCAGCCGCGCTGCGCGACGCAGGCGGCCATCACGTCCTCCATGTCCTCCAGCGCTGAATCGGCCTGCGCCTGGCCGTCGGGGTCGGCGTTGCCGACCATCACCAGCGCCTCGCGGTAGCGGGCTTCGGCGGCCTGCATGCGCTGCTCCAGCGTGGCAGCAGCCTCGCGGTCGCGGCGCGATTGGGCATTCGTTTCGGAAGGGAGCGCGGCGGCCATGAAGGCGACCAGCAGCGGCAGGGCAACGCGGTACGGAAGGGCCATCGGGGGACACACGGCGACTGGGGAGTCAGGGTAGTGCCCGCGCGCGGGCGCGGGCAACCGGGTCTGACCCCGGGCCGGCCTCGAGGTTCAGCCTGGGAGCGTCGTAGCTAGAATCGGCCGGTCGCTGCCCCGCCGCCCCAAAGGACAAACGCCATGGCCCAGCCCGCCCCGCTCCTGATCGGCCAGGCCGTCACCGATCCACCTGCGGCGCCCGGCCAGGGGCATGTCGTGTTGCAGCCGGGGCTGGCCAATCGCCATGGCCTGGTGGCCGGCGCCACCGGCACCGGCAAGACCGTCACGCTGATGGTGCTGGCCGAGGGCTTCTCGCGGATCGGCGTGCCGGTGTTCCTCGCCGACGTGAAGGGCGACGTCGCCGGGCTGGCCGTGCCGGGCACGCCCAGCGACAAACTGCAGGCGCGCGTGGACCGCATCGGCGTGGACGGCTACACGCCCGAGGGCTGCCCGACGGTGTTCTGGGACCTGTTCGGCCGGTTGGGCCACCCGGTACGTACCACGGTCAGCGAAATGGGACCGACGCTGCTGTCGCGCATCCTGGAGCTCAACGACACCCAGTCCGGCGTCATGGACATCGTGTTCAAGCTGGCCGACGACCGCGGCCTGCTGCTGCTCGACCTGGCGGACCTGCGCGCGCTGCTCAACCTGGTCGCGGAAGAACGCAAGGCGGTGTCGACCGAGTACGGACTGGTCAGCGCACCCTCGATCGGCGCCATCCAGCGCGCGCTGTTGCGGCTCGAGTCCGATGGCGCGGAAGCCTTCTTCGGCGAGCCGGCGCTGGAGCTGTCCGACCTGATGCGCACCACCGTCGACGGCCGCGGCATCGTCAACATTCTCGCCGCCGACACGCTGGTGTTGAAGCCGCGCCTGTATTCCAGTTTCCTGCTGTGGCTGCTCTCGGAGCTGTTCGAGCAGTTGCCGGAGGTGGGCGACCTGGACAAGCCGAAGCTGGTGTTCGTGTTCGACGAGGCACACCTGCTGTTCGACGATGCGCCGCCCGCGCTGCGCCAGCGGGTCGAGCAGGTGGTCCGGATCATCCGCTCCAAGGGCGTGGGCGTTTATTTCTGCTCGCAGTTCCCCGACGACGTGCCCGACGACATCCTCGGCCAGCTGGGCAACCGCGTGCAGCATGCGCTGCGGGCCTTCACCCCGCGCGACCAGAAGGCGGTGCGCACTGCGGCGGAGACGTTCGTCCCGAACCCGGGCCTAGACGTCGCCGCTGCCATCGGCACGCTGGGCGTCGGTGAGGCGCTGGTGTCCACGCTCCAGGACAAGGGCGTGCCGATGCCGGTCGAGCGCACCCTCGTCGCACCGCCGCGCTGCCGGATGGGCGCGATTACCGACGCCGAGCGCATGCAGGTGCGCGCCGGCAGCCCCGTCGGCGCCAAGTACGACACCGCATTGGATCGCGAATCCGCCTCCGAGATGCTGGCGCGCAAGGCGCAGGCGCTCGCAGAAGGCGCCGACGCCCCCGCGGCCAAGGGCCACGGAACGGGCCCGGGCGAACAGGCTGAGGGCGGCTTAGGCCAGACGGTGAAAGATGCGGTATTCGGCACCAAGCGCCGCCAGGGAATGCTGGAGACGATGGCCAAGCAGGCCTCGCGCACGGTCGGCAACCAGATCGGCCGTCAGATCCTGCGCGGCGTGCTGGGCGGGATCTTCGGCGGCCGCCGATGACGCAAGCGCCGCCAGCGCCGGCCCGCGTGCGCGCATCGATCCCGACAGCGCCTTGAGGACCGCCCTGATTAGAATCGCCGCACCCGGTGTCCGCGCCGGCGCCCCCTTTCACATGGAGATGCGTGACATGAACCCGACCGCCCGCCTTGCCTGCCTCGCCCTGTCCGCCGTGCTGCTTGCCGCCTGCCAGCGGTCCGAGCCGGCCGACGAGTCGGCGGCCGCCGTCGATCCGGTCCCCACGGCCGCGCCGGCTGCCGCGCCTGCCGATGACGCGTCGCAGGTCGTGAGCACCGACAACGGCGCGATCGATGCAGGCGAGTTGGACGTACGCGCATTTGCCGGCACCTTCAACGGCACCCTGCCCTGCGCCAGCTGCCCGGGCATCGAGACCGAGTTGACCCTGTCGTCCGACGGCACCTTCGCAATGACGGAAACCTATATCGACCAGGCCGACGGCGCACAAAAGCTGCAGGGCACGTGGGCGGCCGAAGAGGACGGTGCGCGCCTGCGCCTGGACCCGGACAGCAAGTCCGAGAACGACCGTGTGTACGAGATCGTCTCCAACGACGAAGTGCGGATGCTGGACCTGGGCGCCCAGCGCATCGAGTCCGGGCTGGATTACAGCCTGCGTCGCTCCGGCGCGAACATGTAACCCGGCGGGGCGCGCGGGCCGCTGTCCGCGCGCCCTGGCCCATTCCGGAGCCGACCCCGCATGGGCCGCTGGCGCCCCCCGTCCGAAACCGGCACTGCGCTCATCACGCGCCAGGGCCACGACCGCCTGAAGGCGGAACTCGACGACCTGTGGCGCGTACAGCGCCCCGAGGTCGTGCGGGCGCTGTCGGCCGCCGCCGCCGAGGGCGATCGCTCGGAGAACGCGGAATACACCTACCGCAAGAAGCAACTCGGCGGCATCGACCGCCGCGTGCGCTACCTCAGCAAGCGCCTGTCCACGCTGAAGGTGGTGGACGCCGCACCCTCCGATCCCTCGGCGGTGTTCTTCGGCGCGACCATCGAATTGGAGAACAGCGACAGCGGCGAAACGATCCGCTACCGCGTCGTCGGCCCCGACGAGACGGACGCGGCGCTGGGCTGGATCAGCATCGATTCGCCGCTGGCCCGCGCACTGCTGGGCAAACGGGTGGACGATGAAGTGCGCGCGGTGCTGCCGGGCGGAGAGGTGACGTTCTGGGTGGTGGCGATCGAGTACTGAGGGGCCCACCGGCACACGGCGGACGACCAACAGAGATCGTCACCCGCGAAGACGGGAATGACCGGCGACAGCGCATCGCCGAGCACCTGCGCAGCACCCTCCCCTGCCCTGTAAGGAAGGAAGTACGCCTTACCCCGCAACCGCACGGATGACCGCCTGCGTGAACGCCGGGATGTCATCGGGCTTGCGGCTGGTGATCAGCCCGCCGTCCTCGACGACTTCGCTGTCCTCCCAGCTGGCGCCGGCGTTTTCCAGGTCCTTGCGCAGCGACGGCCACGACGTGACCTTGCGGCCTTCCACCAGGTCGGCCTCGATCAGTGTCCACGGCCCGTGACAGATGGCGGCGACCGGCTTGCCACCGTCGAAGCACGCCTTGATGAAATCGATGGCTTTCTCTTCCATCCGGAGTTTGTCCGGGTTGATGACGCCGCCCGGCAGCACAAGCGCGTGGTAGTCGCCGGCCTTCGCATCCGACAGCGCCTTGTCGACCGGCACGTCCTTGCCCCAGTCCTTCTTGTCCCATCCGCGAATGGACCCGGCCTTGGGCGCAATCACGTCCACGCGCGCACCTGCCTCTTCCAGCAGGCGCTTGGGCTCGGTGAGTTCGGACTGCTCGAAACCGTCGGTCGCTAGGATGGCAATGGTCTTGCCGGACAGGGTCTGGGCCATGGGACTGCTCCATGCGGCGGGCCAGTGGAGCGCACGGCGCGGTAAACGCGCGTGAACCATGGGTTCAATCGGTGCGAATCGCACAGCACCAGACCGGGTGCCGAAGGTTGGATTGCGCGACCTGCCCCAGCGTTGTCGTCCCGAACGCGGCGAAGGGACCTGCCGGTATCGCCCATCAAGGCAAGCTGGTTGCTTCGTTCGGGACAGCATCGCCGCGGCTTTTCGGCCGCCTGCCCCTGTCAGTCCTCGACCACTGCCTCGCCGTACAGGTCGTGCTCGTCGCTGCCCATGATCTCGACATCGACGAACTGGCCCGGGCGCAGCCCGGCTTCCAACCCGTTCTGGATCTGCACCACGCCGTCGATCTCCGGCGCGTCGGCCTTCGAGCGTGCGATGGCGAGATCGCCATCGACCATGTCGACCAGACATTGCTGGATCGTGCCCACCTTCGCTTCCAGCCGCGCCGTGGAGATTTCGGCCTGGCGCTCCATGAACCGCGCCAGCCGCTCCTGCTTCACTTCTTCCGGCACCGGGTCGGGCAAGGCATTGGCCGTGGCGCCGTCCACCGGCGAGTAGGCGAACGCACCCACCCGGTCCAACTGCGCCTCGTCGAGGAAGTCGAGCAACGCCTCGAACTCGGCCTCGGTCTCGCCGGGGAAGCCGACAATGAAGGTGCTGCGGATGGTGAGGTCGGGGCACATCGCGCGCCAACGCTGGATGCGCTCGAGCGTGCGGTCGACCGCGCCGGGCCGCTTCATCAACTTGAGGATGCGCGGGCTGGCGTGCTGGAACGGGATGTCCAGGTACGGCAGCACCGTGCCTTCGGCCATCAGCGGGATGATGTCGTCCACGTGCGGGTACGGGTACACGTAGTGCAGCCGGCTCCAGACGCCCAGCTCGCCCAAGCCTTCGCACAGCGCCTTCATGCGGGTCTGGTACTCGCGGCCGCGCCATTCCCGGGGCTGGTAGCGCACGTCCACTCCGTACGCCGACGTGTCCTGCGAGATGACCAGCAGCTCGCGCACGCCGCCCATCACCAGCTTCTCGGCCTCGCGCAGCACCGCGTCGACCGGGCGCGATACTAGGTCGCCGCGCATCGACGGAATGATGCAGAAGCTGCAGCGGTGGTTGCAGCCCTCGGAAATCTTCAGGTACGCGTAGTGCTTCGGCGTCAGCTTGATGCCGACCTCGTCCTCCTGCGATGCGCGGCGTGGCAGCAGGCTGGTGAACGGGTCGTGCGTCGGCGGCAACGCCTGGTGCACCGCGCCCAGCACGCTGTCGTAGTCCTGTGGGCCGCTGATCGACAGCACGTCGGGGTGCGCCTCGCGGATCAGGTCGCCGCGCTTGCCCAGGCAGCCGGTGACGATGACCTTGCCGTTCTCGGCCATGGCCTCGCCGATGGCGTCCAGCGACTCGGTCACGGCCGAGTCGATGAAGCCACAGGTGTTGACCACCACCACGTCGGCGTCGTCGTAGCTGGGCACCAGCTCGTAGCCCTCCACCCGCAGCTGGGTGAGGATGCGTTCGGAGTCGACGAGGGCCTTGGGGCAGCCAAGGCTGACGAAGCCGACCTTGCCGCTGGTGGCGGGCGTGTTGGGCAGTGACATGGATTCGGGCGCGCGGTTGGTAGCGCGCAGGCAGCGCGCCGGGGCGGTCGCAGAGGCCGTGCCGGCAAGGCGCCGGCCGGACAGGTCCGCCAATTATAGCGGGCGCTAGAATCGGGCCGTGCCGCCTCCCCCCGGGCGGTTCAGCCTGGAGCAGCGCCATGGCCGCATGGATCGACATCGACAGCGAGGCCGGGCCCATTCGCGGCTGGCGCGCCGACCCGACGGGCCCGTCCAGGGGCGCGGTGGTCGTGGTGCAGGAGATCTTCGGCGTCAACGCCCACATCCGCGACATCGCGGGCCGCCTCGCGGATGCGGGCTTCGTAGCCCTGGCGCCGGCCCTGACGGACATCGTCGAGCGCGGCATCGAACTGGACTACGACGACACCGGCGTCGCACGCGGCCGCGACCTCGTCGCCCGGCTGGGTTTCGACCGCG
>MIDV01000028.1:0-10061 GCA_001830245.1 Lysobacterales bacterium RIFOXYA1_FULL_69_10
GACGTGGGCATCCATCTCGGCGGCGCCGGCCAGCAGTTGCTCGAACGCGGGCATGCCGACGGCCAGCGCGATGGGCAGGCCCACCGCCGACCACAGCGAATAGCGGCCGCCCACCCAGTCCCACATCGGCAGGATGCGGTCCTCCGGGATGCCGAAGGCGGCCTGCGCGCGATCGGTGTTGGCGGTCACGGCGTACAGCCGCGCGTCGTCGCCGAGCCAGTCGCGCAGGATCGCGCCGTTGAGCAGCGTCTCCTGCGTACCGAAGCTCTTGGAAATCAGGAGCGCGGCGGTCGTGGACGGCCTCAGCCCGGCCAGCACGCGCTGCGCTGCGGCGCCGTCGACATTGGACAGGAAATGGACGCGGAACCCGGTGGCGGACGCATCCCCCGCCAGTGCGTCGACCACCAGCCGCGGCCCGAGGTCGGACCCGCCGATTCCGACGCTGACCACGTCGGTGATGCCGGCGGCGCGGATGCGTTCGACCAGCGCGGCCATGCGCGTGCGCGCCTCGCGCGCCACGGCCGCGGCGTTACGCGCGACCGTCGCATCGGACAGGTCGCTGCGCAGCGCCGTATGCAGCGCAGGGCGCGCTTCGGTCGGATTGACGGCTTCGCCATCGAACAGCGCCTTGAGCGCGTCCTGCGCATTCGCTGCATCGAACGCGGCGAAGAGGACCTCCAGCGCTTCGCGGTCGATCCGCTGGCGGGCGAAACACGCGTGCAGCGGGCCCGCCTGCACGCTGAAGTCGGCCACCCGGGCGGAGTCGCCACCAACCAGGTCGGCGATGCGCGTGCCGGCGAGGCGCCTTGCGTGCGCGGCCAGCTGTTCCTTCAGCGCGGCGCCCGACATCCCCGCGTCAGGCCGCTTGGGCGGGGATCGAATGGTTCGTGTGGGTCAGCCGGTTCTCGCGGTCCACATACACCAGCGTCGGCTTGAACTTGGCAGCCTCGGCCTCGTCGCAGGCGCCGTAGGCACAGATGATCACCAGGTCACCGGGCTGCGCGCAGTGCGCGGCCGCGCCGTTGACCGAGATCACGCCACTGCCTTCCTCGCCGCGGATGGCGTAGGTGACGAAACGGTGGCCGTTGTTGATGTTGTAGATGTGCACCTGCTCATACTCGCGGATGCCGGAGATGTCGAGCAGGCGGCCGTCGATCGCGCACGAGCCTTCGTAATGCAGCTCGGCATGGGTGACGGTGGCACGGTGGATCTTGGCCTTGAGCAGGTTCAGTTGCATGCGTGGCTCCGGTGCGCGGGGCACGGGCTTTGGTCGGAATGCGCAAGTCTAGCAGCGCATGGCGCAGCGCAACATAACGGCCGTGGAACGCTGCGGGCCCCGCCGGCGGGCCGCCCGACGGGGTCAACCCTCACGCATCGAACTCCAGGTTGTCGATCAGCCGGGTGGCGCCCAGCCGGGCCGCAATAAGAGCGACCCGTGGCCCGTGGCCATCGTCGGGACGCGCCAGCCCGGGCGTGCGCACGACCGCGTAGTCGACCGCGAAGCCTGCCTGTTCGAGCCGGTCACGGGCACCGGACTCGATGGACTCCAGCCCGCTGCCCTCGACGGCTGCCTGCCGCATCCATTCCAGCGTCGCGTGGATGGTCGAGGCGACCTGCCGCTGTCCGGCGGTCAGGTACTGGTTGCGCGAACTCATCGCCAGGCCGTCGGCCTCGCGCAAGGTCGCGCCCGCCTCGATCCGCACCGGCATCGCCAGGTCGCGGACCAGGTAACGGATCACCGCCAGCTGCTGGTAGTCCTTGCGACCGAAAACCGCCACGTCCGGCTGCACCTGGTTGAGCAGCCGCGCCACCACCGTGGCGACGCCGTCGAAATGGCCGGGGCGGTGCGCGCCCTCCAGCACTTCGGTGACACCGGGCACGCGCACCTGCACCGCCGCGTCGGCCCCGTGCGGGTACATGGTCTCGACCGACGGCATCCACACCGCATCCGCCCCGGCTTCCGCCAGCCCGGCGGCATCGGCATCGGGCGTGCGCGGGTAACGGTCGAAGTCCTCGTTCGGGCCGAACTGGGTCGGATTGACGAACACGCTCACCACCACCCGCTCGGCGTGGCGGCGCGCCAGCTCGACCAGCGAGAAGTGCCCGGCGTGCAGGTTGCCCATGGTCGGGACGAAGGCAACGCGCAGGCCTTCGCGCTTCCACGCGGCAACGCGCGCGCGCAGGTCGTCCAGTCGGGTCAGGGTGTCGATCATGGGTCTGGACGGGTCCGAGGAGGCGCCGGCGGGCACCGTCAGGCGTAGGAGTGCGCGGCGTCCGGGAACTTGCCGCTGCGCACGGCGTCGGCATAGGCCTCCATTGCGCCCCGTACCGAGCCGCCCTCCTCGAGGAAATCCTTGACGAAACGCGGGCGCCGGTGGCCGCTGCGCAGGCCCAGCATGTCGTGCAGCACCAACACCTGCCCGTCGCAGTGCGGGCCGGCGCCGATGCCGATGGTCGGGATCGGGCTGTCGCGGGTGATCGACTCGGCGAGCGGTGTCGGCACGCACTCGAGCACCAGCAGGTCGGCGCCCGCCTCGGCCACGGCGCGTGCGTCCTCTCGCAGCCGGTTCGCGGCCTCGGCCTCGCGGCCCTGCACCTTGTAGCCACCCAGCCGCAGGACCGACTGCGGGGTCAGGCCCAGGTGTGCGCAGACCGGAATCTCGCGTTGCGCCAGGTGCCGGATGACATCGAGCTTGTGCGGCGCCGCGCCTTCCAGCTTGACCATCGCCGCACCCGCCTGCAGCAGCTCGGTGGAGGCGGCCAGCGCACGCTCGACAGAGGCATCGGCCTGGAACGGCAGGTCGGCGACCAGCAACGCGCGCGACAGGCCGCGGGCGACGCAGCGCGTGTGGTAGGCGGTGTGGGCCACCGTCACCGGTAGCGTGCTGTCGTGCCCCTGCACCACCATGCCCAGCGAGTCGCCCACCAGCACCAGGTCGATGCCGGCCGCGTCCACGGTGCGGGCGAAGCCGGCGTCGTAGCAGGTCAGCATCACCAGCTTGCGGCCGTCGCGCTTGGCCTGGGCCAGCGCGGGGACGGTCCACGGGGTGTCGTTGGGGGTGGCGGCGTACATCGCGCTAGCCTAGCGCCCGGATGTCGTCGCTGGCTATCGCCGCGAGTGCATCGACCGCGGGCCCGACACCGGGGATAAGGGCGTCGGGCGCGACCTCCAGCAGCGGCACCAGTGCAAAGGCGCGCGCATGCAGCAGCGGATGCGGCACGGTCAGTCCGGGCTCGTCGATGCGCGCCTGCCCGTACAGCAGCAGGTCGAGGTCCAGCGTGCGCGGCCCCCAGCGCTGGGCATCGTCGGCCTCCCGGTCACGGCCGAAGGCGCGTTCGATGGCCAGCAGTTCGTCCAGCAGCGCGTGCGCCGGCAATGCGGTGTCCAGCAACGCGGCGGCATTGATGAAGTCGGCCTGCGCGGTCACGCCCCATGCCGGCGTCCGGTACAGGCCGGAGGCACGGACCAGGCGCGTGGACGGAACCGAATCCAACGCGTCGAACGCGGCGCGAAGCGTGGTGGCGACATCGCCCACGTTGCCGCCCAGCCCCACCACGCACGCCACGGCGTCCGGCGCGTTGCGCATGGGGCGTCAGCCGGCCCGGTTGCGACGCCGGCGCCGGCGACGGCGCGGCGCACCGTCGGCATCCAGGTCATCGTCGCCCGGGGCGCTGGCCTGGGCGTCAAGCTGGGCAGCCAACTCGTCGCCCGATTGCGTCTGGGCCTCGCGCCAGAACTCGATGTCCTCGGCATGCTCGGGCGACGCAGCCTGGCGGATGCAAAGGAAGTCGAACGCCGCGCGGAAGCGCGGGTGCGACAGCAGGCGGAACACGCGCTTGCGCTGTCGCAGCGAGAAACGTGTCTGCAGCAGCCAGATCTCCTGCATCGGCAGCGAGAACCGGCGCGGCAGCGCGATGGTCTGCAGCTGGTGCACGGTGACCCGGTCGGCGGCGCGACGCTGTGCTTCGACCGCGTGCATGCCCTGCGCCTGCAGCGTCGCCAAGGCGCGGCAATAGGCCGGCCACAGCAGCAGCGCGAACAGGAACGCAGGCGACACCGGCTCGTCGTTGGCGACGCGCTCGTCCGTGCCGCGCAGGCCTTCCAGCAGCATCCGGCGCAACGCACCGCTGCGATTGGCCTTGAGCGCCTGCGCCGACTCCGGCAAAAGCACCGGCAGCAGACCGTGACGCTCCAGCCGGAGGAAACTCTCGACCGCATGGCCCGACAGGAACAGCTTCAGGCACTCCTCGAACAATCGCGCCGGTGCCGCCTCCGAAAGCAGCCCCGCCAGGCGCGGGATCGGCTCGGCCGTGGCCGCCTCGATCTCGAAACCGAGCTTCGCCGCCAGGCGGACCGCGCGCAGCATGCGCACCGGGTCCTCGCGGTAGCGCGTTTCCGGGTCGCCAATCAGGCGCATCAGCCGGTTCTGCGCGTCCTCGAACCCGCCCACGTAATCGCGCACCGAAAAGTCCTCGATGGCGTAGTACAGGGCGTTGACGGTGAAGTCGCGGCGCACCGCGTCCTCTTCGATCGTGCCGTAGACGTTGTCGCGCAGCAGCCGCCCGCCGTCGTGCACTTCGCGGTCGCCGCTGCCGTCGTCGATGTTGGCGCGGAAGGTGGCAACTTCGATGATCTCTCGCCCGAACACGACGTGCGCCAGGCGGAACCGGCGGCCGATCAGGCGACAGTTGCGGAACAGGTGCCGCACCTCTTCGGGCGTGGCATTGGTCGCAATGTCGAAGTCCTTGGGGTGGCCGCCGACGATGAGGTCGCGGACCGCGCCACCCACCAGGTAGCCGTCGAAGCCGGCATCACGCAGCCGGTATAGGACGCGCAGCGCGCTGGAGCTGATGTCCTTGCGCGAGACGGGGTGCGCATCGCGCGGGATGACCCGCGGTTCGGGCGCTGGAATGGAGGCGTGTTCGGATCGCATCTGGCGGCGTGGCCGCAACCTTGAATGAGGAATGAAAAAGCCGTTGCCGGCGGCAACGGAGCCCCCTATACTAGCAGGCCGCGCCGGGCTTCACGCCGGGGCGGACACATTGCTCCCTTCGTCTAGAGGCCTAGGACGTGGCCCTCTCAAGGCTAAAACACGAGTTCGAATCTCGTAGGGAGCGCCAATTCGAAAGCCCGCGCAGCGATGCGCGGGCTTTCTTCTTTTCGGGCCGGTGATGCTGCCGGACCGAACGCCGACCCAAGCCGCTGCCCCAGGGGCAACACCACGGCTTGGGTGCATCGGCACCGACTGGCTACACTAACCCGCTCGCCCACGGGAACGAACCCAATGCCCTTCGTCGTCACCGAGAACTGCATCAAGTGCAAGTACACCGACTGCGTCGAGGTGTGCCCGGTCGACTGCTTCCACGAGGGCCCGAACTTCCTGGTGATCGACCCCGACGAGTGCATCGACTGCACCCTGTGCGAGCCCGAGTGCCCGATCAACGCGATCTACCCCGAGGACGACGTGCCGGCCGGCCAGGAGGCGTTCGTCGCGCTCAATGCCGAACTGGCCGCTCAGTGGCCGGTGATCACCGCACGCAAGGATGGCCTGCCCGACGCAAAGGACTGGGAAGGCAAGCCCGGCAAGCTGCCGTTGCTGGAGCGCTGAGCGTTCCGCATCCATTGGGGATCTCCGGATCCACCGAAGCCGGACACGAAAACGGGCGCCTTGGGCGCCCGTTTCGCATTGCACAGCGGGACGGCGATCAGTTGCCGCCGATCGCACCCTGCAGCGCGGCGATCAACTTCGCCGGCGCATCGCCGGTGGCGGGCATCCCGCGCGGATCGACCGCCGACACGTACGCGCCAGCCTGGACCTCGCTGACGCGCACGAGGAAGTTCGCGCCTTCGTAGTTGACGTCGTAGGCACCCAGCAGTTCGGCACGGCTGGCGATCTCGACGCCTTCGATGCCGCCGAGCAACTCGCCGACGCGCGCGTACACCTCGTCCCGTGTACCGGACGTGGTGAACCCCTGGGTCTGCGCGGTGGCGGTGGCAGTCGCGCCGGCACTGGCACCTACAGCCGGGGCCGGAGCCGGGGCTGCAGGCGCCTGGGTGGCAATGGACTGCCCGGACGCGGTCACCGAGCCCTGAGGCGCGGCACCGGCGGTGCGCGGCAGGTCGAGGTCGGGCGGGACTTCCAGCGGCCGCGATTCGGGCGACTGCGCGTACAGCGCATCGCCCTTGCGGAACCAGCTGCAACCGGACGTGGCCAACAGCGTGACGGCGAGGGCACCAGCGACGGCAATGCGCGTGCGGCGGAAGCGGTGGGGCATGGGGGACATGGGATCTCCTGCGGTTCAGGCCGCGATCGCGTCGCGGGATTCGTTTTCGAGTGCGTCGACAAGGGTGCGCGTGGCAGCGGCAGCATCCTGGTGGCGCGGGGACAGCGGAGTCAGCGGCAGGCGCAGGCCGTGGCCCACGCCCTGCAAGGCCAGCAGCGCCTTGACCGGAATCGGGTTGGATTCCACGCCGAGGAAATCGCAGACGGGTCGCAATCGCGCATCCAGCGCCTGCGCGGCATCGGCCTGGCCGTTGCGCGCGAGATCGCAGAGCCGGCGGAAGGACGCGGGCACCACGTTCGACGCCACCGAGATCACGCCATCGGCGCCGGCCAGCATCGCACGGCACGCCGTCGGGTCGTCGCCGCTCAGCACGGCGAAGCCGGCATCGCGCAGGCGCACGAGCTCATCCATCCGCGCCGCATCGGCGACCGCCTCCTTCACGCCGATGATGCGGGCGTGACCGGCCAGCTCCGCGACGGTCTGCGGCAGCAGGTCGATGCCGGTGCGGCCCGGCACGTTGTAGAGCATGACGGGCAGTTCGCCATCGTCGGCGACCGCGCGGTAGTGCGCGACCAGCCCGGCCTGCGTCGGGCGCACATAGGGCGGCGTGACGACGAGCGCCGCGTCGGCGCCCAGTGCGGCCGCGCGGCGGGTCTGTTCGATGGTCTTGGCGGTATTGGACAGCCCGGTGCCGGCCAGCACGGGCACGCGACCGGCCACTTGTTCAACGGCCGTGCGCAACAGGGTGTCGTATTCGATGTCGTAAAGCGCCGCGGCCTCGCCGGTGGAACCGGCCACGACGAAGGCCTGGGTGCCCGCCTCAAGCTGTGCGGCCAGCAGCCGTTGCCAAGCGTCGATGTCGAGTTCACCCGCGACGTTGAACGGGGTCGCCAGTGCGGTAATGCTGCCGGAGATGCGCAAGAGCGGGCCTCTGCGTGGAGCGTGGGTGTGGAGTGCGGACGTGGAATCGACGGCCACCGGGGCGTGCGCCTCAGGCGGCGCGCAGGGCCAGAATGCAGGGCCCGATGTTACTTGCGGCGTGAAAGCACCGGCAAGTATGCTGGCCGCGCGCGGCAGCCGCTCCATCGCTGCCGTTCATTCCCGATGCCGGTCCCGGCACCGGCTGTTCCGCACCTACCGCAGGCGCCGCCTTGACTGATTCCGCTTCCCGGCCGTCGCCGAATGAAAACCACCTGCTGATCAATGCGTACACCACGCATCCGGAGTCGCCTCTGCTGTCGGTGACCCGCCGCATCAGCGACAGCGGCTGCAACCTGGTGGACGCACGGCTTTCGACGGTGGGGCGCGATGTGTCGGTCACCGCACTCGCGGTGGGCTCGTGGGACGCGGTCGCCAAGCTCGAGGCCATGCTGACCCGGCTGGAGCGCGAGGAAGGCCTGAAGCTCATCTGGTACCGCACCGGCGCCAAGCAGGTGCAGTCCAACCTGCTGCCCTACGTGGTGGAGGTGGTGGCCAGCGACAAGCCCGGCATCCTGTTCCAGCTGGCGGATTTCTTCGACCGCCAGGGCATCACCATCGAAAGCCTGCATTGCTCCCGCTACCGCGCGATGCAGACCGGCGCGGACATGTTCTCCGCCCAGGTGACGATCGGCGTGCCGGCGAACATGCACATCGCCGCCCTGCGCGACGACTTCCTGGAGTTCTGCGACCACCTCAACCTCGATGCCATCATGGACCCGATGAAGTTCTGAGGACGCACCGCATGCTCGACACCGGCGACACCGTACCTGCCGACCTCGCGCTGGAGCTCTCCAGCGGTTCCACCGCAACGCTCGGCGACTACGCCGGCCAGTGGCTGGTGCTGTACTTCTACCCCAAGGACAGCACGCCGGGCTGCACCACCGAAGGCAACGACTTCAATGCGTTGCTGCCGAAGTTCCGCAAGCTCGGTGCCACCGTGCTCGGCGTATCGCGCGACTCGGTGAAGTCCCACCAGAACTTCTGCACCAAGCAGGGATTCAAGTTCGACCTGGTCAGTGACAAGAGCGAGGCGGTCTGTAGCGCTTTTGGCGTGATCAAGGAAAAGAACATGTACGGCCGCAAGGTGATGGGCATCGAGCGCAGCACCTTCCTGATCGACCCGTCCGGTGTCATCGCCCGGACATGGCGGCCGGTGAAGGTCGCGGGGCATGCCCAGGCCGTGCTCGACGAACTCAAGGCAGCCGCCACCCAGTGACCCCCGCCGCGCACGCACGCGTCGCCACCCCGGTTTCCGGGACCGTGGCGGCGTTTTGCCGTGCGCTGCCTGGACGCGACGCCTGCGTCCTGCAATCCACGTTGTCCCCTGCAGTGCCCCTACCCGACTGGAGCTCTCGATGACCAAAGGCAAGCGCATCTACGTGCTGGACACCAACGTCCTGATGCACGACCCGACCGCGCTGTTCAAGTTCGAGGAACACGACGTCTACCTGCCGATGCAGGTCATCGAGGAGTTGGACAACGGCAAGAAGGGCACGTCCGAGGCCAGCCGCAACGCGCGGCAGGTGAGCCGGTTCCTCAACGAATTGATCGAGATCGAGGGCACCGACCGCATCCGCGACGGCATCACCCTCAACCGGCCGCAGGGCCTGCAGCTTCGCGGTGCGCAGAGCATCGGCAAGCTGCGCTTCCAGACCGAGAGCTTCGACGCCGGCCGCCGCTTCGGCGCGGTCATCCCGGACAACCACATCCTCGGCTCGGTGCTGGCGCTGAAGGAGTCCGACCCGGGGGTGCCGGTGGTGCTGGTGTCCAAGGACATCAACCTCCGGATCAAGGCCTCGATCGCGGGAATCGACTCCGAGGACTACGAGAACGACCGCGCGCTGGACGATTTCAGCCTGCTCTACACGGGCGCCACCGCCCTGCCGGAGGATTTCTGGCAGCGCCACGGCAAGGACTTGAAGTCCTGGACCGACAAGGGCCGCACGTTCTACGAGATCGGTCGCGGCGGGGCAGATGGCGCCGACGACGACTGGCACCCCAACCAGTTCCTCTACCTGCCGGGCGACGACGAGTCGCAGATGCGCGTCGCGCGCGTCACCGACGACAAGGTCACGCTGCAGATCGTCGATGACTACCGCCACAACCAGCACGCGGTGTGGGGCATCACCGCACGCAACCGCGAGCAGAACTTCGCGCTCAACGCGCTGATGGACCCGGAGGTCGACTTCGTCACCCTGCTCGGCACGGCCGGCACCGGCAAGACGCTGCTGGCGCTTGCCGCGGGCCTGGCGCAGACCATGGATCAGCAGCGTTACCGCGAAATCATCATGACGCGCGCGACGGTGAGCGTCGGCGAGGACATCGGCTTCCTGCCAGGCACCGAGGAAGAAAAGATGACGCCCTGGATGGGCGCGCTGACCGACAACCTGGAGGTGCTCACCCACAACCAGGAAGGCGGCAGCTGGGGCCGCGCCGCGACCAACGACCTGCTGGCCTCGCGCATCAAGATCCGCTCGATGAACTTCATGCGCGGCCGCACGTTCCTCAGCCGCTATCTCATCCTGGACGAGGCTCAGAACCTTTCGCCCAAGCAGATGAAGACATTGATCACCCGTGCCGGCCCCGGCACCAAGATCGTCTGCCTGGGCAATGTCGAGCAGATCGATACGCCCTACCTCACCGAAACGACGTCGGGCCTGACCTACGCGGTGGACCGGTTCAAGCACTGGCCGCACAGCGCCCACGTCACGTTGCGCCGCGGCGAGCGCTCGCGCCTGGCCGACTACGCGTCCGAGGTGCTCTGACGCTGGCCCGTAGGAGCGGCTCAAGCCGCT
>MIDV01000028.1:10070-18077 GCA_001830245.1 Lysobacterales bacterium RIFOXYA1_FULL_69_10
CGGCATGACATCGACCGACACCCGCTCCCTCTGTGCGCTCACCATCGCCGGTTCCGACTCCGGTGGTGGCGCCGGCATCCAGGCCGACCTCAAGACCTTTGCCGCGCACGGCGTGCACGGCCTGTGCGCGATTGCCGCGCTGACGGCGCAGCACACGCGCGGCGTCACCGCGGTGCACGTACCGCCCATCGACATGCTGCGCGCGCAGATTGATGCCTGCTTCGAGGACTTCCGCATCGGTGCGGTCAAGCTGGGCATGCTCGCGACCGCCGAGGTCATCCATGCGGTGGCCGACGCACTGGAGCACTACCCGCCTCCCCACGTGGTGTTGGACCCGGTGATGGTGGCCACGTCGGGCGCGCGGCTTCTGGAGCCGGAGGCATTGGACGCACTGCGTGCACGCCTACTGCCGATGTCGACCGTCCTGACCCCCAACATCCCCGAAGCGGAACTGCTGCTCGGCCATCCGATCACCAGCGCGGCCGAAGCCGCCGACGCGTTGCAAGCGCTCCGGGCCGCGGGCGCGAGAGCGATATTGCTCAAGGGTGGGCACCTCGATGAGGGCGCTCAGGTCATCGATCGCCTGCTCGACGGGCCGGACGGTACCGAGTTCACCCACGAACGATTGACCGTGGAAGGCCACGGCACGGGCTGCACGTTGGCCTCGGCGATCGCCGCCCATCTGTGCCTGGGCCTCACCGTGCGCGATGCCTGCGAAGCCGCCACCGCCTACATCGCGCGGGCGCTGGCGCTGGGATACCGGCCCGGCAAGGGCCCCGTGGTCGTGCTCGACCACTTCGGTGCGGCGCGCGTGCAATGAGCGACGGCATCGAAGAGATCCAGGTCCGTGCAGAAGACGGACACCGGTATTCGCTGTCGGTGACATTGCCGCGCGATCCGGTCGCGACGCTGCTGTGGTTGCCGGCCCTCGGCGTGGCCGCACGCCATTACCAGCCATTCGCGCAGTCCCTGGCCCGGCACGGGATTGCTACCTTCATGCACGAATGGCGCGGGCATGGCAGCAGCTCGCTGCGCGCGGGCCACGGATGCAACTGGGGATACCGCGAGCTCCTGACGGTCGACCTGCCGGCAAGCGAAGCCGCTCTGCGGCAACGGCTGCCGGGTCTCGTACGCGTCGTGGGCGGCCACAGTCTCGGCGGACAGCTCGCCTGCTGCCATCTCGGACTGGCGCCGGATGCGGCGCGGCAGCTCTGGCTGGTCGCCAGCGGCGCGCCTTACTGGCGGGCCTTTCCGCGCCCGGTCCGCTACGCACTCCCGCTCGCCTATCGATTCCTGCCGTGGCTGGCGAAGCGGTTCGGCGCCCTGCCCGGCCGCCGTATCGGTTTCGGCGGGCAGGAAGCGCCGGGCGTCATGGCCGATTGGGCAGCGACCGCCCTGACAGGGCGCTACGCGGCGCGCGGCATCGACGTCGATCTTGAAGGCGCCATGGCGTCCGCCGCGCCCCGTATCCGGGGCGTGGTGCTGGACGACGACTGGCTGGCGCCCATGTCGTCGCTCGACTTCCTGCTCGCGAAATTTCCCCATGCACGTACGCAGACGCGGCGCATAGGCGCGGTCCACGTCGACACCGAGGCCGATCATTTCGCCTGGATGCGCACACCCGACGCGATCGCCGACTGGCTGTGCGAGGACGTCCAACGCGGGAGGACGTGATCGAACGACGACGGTCGGGTGCCGACGCTCCAGTGAGCCGCTCGACATGCCATCACTGACGTCGTGTACCGCGGCCCAAAAAGAAAAAAGCCGGCGATATGCTCGCCGGCTTTCTTCTTCTGTATTGGCGCGCCCGGAAGGATTCGAACCTCCGACCCCCAAGTTCGTAGCCTGGTGCTCTATCCAGCTGAGCTACGGGCGCGTAGTCGGAGAATTATGGCGACCGGAGCGAATCCCGTCAAACATTTTTCTCGACTTTTTCGACTCGTCCACCGCGTCACGGGATCGATTCCGCTGGCAGTGTCATGCCGCTGCAAGGCGGCGGTGTAACTGGCGGAGAGTGAGGGATTCGAACCCTCGATAGAGCTATAAACCCTATACTCCCTTAGCAGGGGAGCCCCTTCAGCCACTCGGGCAACTCTCCGCGGCACATCCAACTTCGTGCGGGCGGGAAGCATAACGGCTCACCCCACGCGCGGCAAACCTTTCCTCAGACTGCCGCATCCTTGGCGTCATCCGCGGGCGCGTCGCCACGCTGGATGCGCTGGTAGATTTCTTCCCGGTGCACGGCCACGTCCTTGGGCGCGGTGATGCCGATACGGACCTGGTTGCCCTTGACGCCGAGCACGGTGACGGTCACCGAGTCGCCGATCATCAGGGTCTCACCGACGCGACGCGTCAGGATAAGCATGGGTAATTCTCCTCGGCCGGCCGCTCGTGGGCCGACGATTGCGCCCCGGTGGAAGCGCTTCCAGTGATTGAACAAACGGCGATTATTGTACGCCAGCGGCACTGCCACAAGCGATGGAAGTCATGGGTTGGCCGGATCAGGTCAGGCGATGTTCAACCCACGCGGCAACCCCGGCCAGAGCGTCCTTCAAGGCCGGGCCGTCGTCGCCCCCGCCCTGCGCCATGTCAGGCCGACCGCCGCCCCGGCCGTTGATCTGGCCGGCCACGTGGCCCAGCAGGTCACCGGCCTTCACCTTGCCGGCCGCCGCGCCGCTGACACCCGCAACCAGCGCGGCCTTGCCGCCCTCGGCACCGGCCAGGATGATCACGGCGTCGCCCAGTTGCTGCTTGAGCCGGTCCACGGCGTCACGCAGGGCCTTGGCGTCGAAGCCATCCAGCCGGCTGGCCAGCACCTTGATTCCGGCGACGTCCTTTGCCGCGGCGCCCAGGTCGGCGGTGGCGCCACTGGCGGCCTTCGCCTTCAGCGATTCCAGCTCGCGCTCCAGCTTCTTCTGGCGCTCCAGCACGCTGCGGAGCTTGTCGACAAGCTCTGCAGTCGGAGCACCGAGCAACTGCGCGGCCTCGCCCAACTGGCGTTCTTCCTGCGCGATATGGTCAAGCGCCCCCTGCCCGGTCAATGCCTCGATCCGGCGGACGCCAGCAGAGACACCGCCTTCGGAGACGATCTTGAACACGCCGATGTCGCCGGTGCGCGACACGTGCGTGCCGCCACACAGTTCAGTCGACGTGCCGCCCATGCGCAACACGCGCACCTGGTCGCCGTACTTCTCGCCGAACAGGGCCAGCGCGCCGAAATCCAGCGCTTCCTGCATGCCCATGTTGTGGATCTCCGCGGCGTGGTTGCCACGGATCTCGTCGTTGACCCGGCGCTCGATCTCGGCCAGCTCCACGGCTGTCACTGGCTGGAAGTGCGAGAAATCGAAACGCAAGCGATCGGGCGCCACCAGCGAACCCTTCTGCACTACGTGCTCGCCCAGCACGCTGCGCAGCGCCGAATGCAGCAGGTGGGTCGCGGAGTGATTGAGCACGGTGCTGGCGCGGCGCGCCTCGTCCACCGCGCCCAGTACACGATCGCCGCGACGCAGGGTGCCGGCCGTCAGCGTGCCGATGTGGCCATGGAACTGGCCGGCGAACTTGACCGTGTCGACCACCTTGAAGCGGGTACCGGCCTCGTCCAGCTCGCCGGCATCGCCGACCTGGCCGCCGCTCTCGGCATAGAACGGCGTGCGGTCGAGGAGCACCACGCCTGCCTCGCCCGCTTCAAGCACGTCCACCGGACGGCCGTCGCGCAGCAGCGCCACTACTTCGAGCCCGCCTTCGGTCAGGCGGTCGTAACCCAGGAATTCGGTGGCCGGCAGTTGCGCGGCCAGCTCGGCAGGCAGCGTGGTCGCATTGCCGAACTTGCCGGCGGCGCGCGCCGTTTCGCGCTGCTGCGCCATCGCCACGTCGAACCCCGCCATGTCCACGGACAGGCCGCGCTCGCGCGCGATGTCGGCGGTCAGGTCGACGGGGAAGCCGTACGTGTCGTACAGCCGGAACGCATCGGCGCCGGGGATGGTGCCCTGCGAGCGCGACGCGACCTCGTCGAAGATGCGCATGCCCGAGTCGAGCGTTTCGGCGAAGCGCTCCTCCTCTGCCTGCAGCGCACGCTCGACGAACTCCTGCTTTGCAGCCAGCTCCGGATAGGCCTCGCCCATTACCTCCACCAGCACGGGAACCATGCGGTGGAAGAACGGCTGCTTCTGGCCGAGCATCCAGCCATGGCGCAGCGCGCGGCGGATGATCCGGCGCAGGACGTAGCCCCTGCCCTCGTTGGACGGCAGCACGCCGTCGACGATCAAGAACGCGCAGGCGCGGATGTGGTCGGCGATCACGCGCAGCGACTTGTTGCTGCGGTCACTCGTTGCGGTGGCCTCGGCAGCCGCGCCGATCAGGCGCTGGAACAGGTCGATCTCGTAGTTGCCATGCACGCCCTGGAGCACCGCCGAAATGCGCTCCAGTCCCATGCCGGTGTCCACGCACGGCGCCGGCAGCGGCGCGAGCGTGCCGTCCGGCTGGCGGTCGAATTGCATGAAGACCAAGTTCCAGATCTCGATGAAGCGGTCGCCATCCTCGTCCGGGGAACCCGGCGGGCCGCCAGCGATGTGCTCGCCGTGGTCGTAGAAAATTTCCGTGCACGGACCGCAGGGCCCGGTGTCGGCCATCTGCCAGAAGTTGTCGGAAGCGTACGGCGCGCCCTTGTTGTCGCCGATGCGGATGATGCGCGACTCGGGCACGCCCACCTGGTCGCGCCAGATGGCGTAGGCCTCGTCATCGGTCTGGTACACGGTGACGGTCAGGCGGTCGGCCGGCAGCTTCCAGACCTCGGTCAGCAGCTGCCACGCCCATTTGATGGCGTCTTCCTTGAAGTAGTCGCCGAACGACCAGTTGCCCAGCATCTCGAAGAAGGTGTGGTGACGCGCGGTGTAGCCCACCTGGTCCAGGTCGTTGTGCTTGCCGCCGGCGCGCAGGCAGCGCTGCACGTCGGCCGCGCGGACATAGCCCGGCTTTTCGCTGCCCAGGAACACGTTCTTGAACTGCACCATGCCCGAGTTGGTGAACAACAGCGTCGGGTCGTTGGCCGGCACCAGCGGTGCGGACGGGACAATGGTGTGGGCCTTGTCGCGGAAGAACTCGATGAAGTCGCGACGGACGTCGTTGGTCGTTTTCATGCCTGGCACGCGGATCGGAGGGCTGGGCAGGTCGACGCCCGCCGGAGCTCCCAACGTGGGGCCGTCTGGCGGCAGCGTCAACCGGGCGAGCCGACAAGCGTAACAGGCAGAAGCCGCGGCCGTGAGGCTAGAAGACGTCGTCGGGATCGAACCGGCTCACCGCCCGGATGATGTCCCCCGGGAAGCCGCGCCGCGCCAGCAGGTCGGCGACTTTCCGGCGCCATGCGAGGTCGTCGCGTGGCGGGCCGCACCGGCGGCGAGCCAGGTCGCGGGCCTGTTCCGTCCAGTCCCCGTCGAAGCCCTCCATGGCCGCGTTGATTGCTTCGCTGTCCAGGCCGTGCGTGCCCAGCTCGGCGCGCACGTGGATGGGCCCGTAGCCGCTGGCGGCACGACTGCGGACCAGGCTTTCGGCGAATCGCGTGTCGTCCTGCCAGCCGGCGTCGGCCAGCCGGTCCACCGACTCACGCACCTCGTCGGGGTCGAGTCCCCGCGCCACCAGCTTGCGGGTGAGTTCCCGGGCCGAGTGCTCACGGCGCACCAGCAGGGCAAGTGCCCGCTGGGTGGTGCTGGCCGGCGCCCGGCCGCGCTTCTTGCGCCCGGTCCCGGTGGAACCTGTGTCGCCCTCGGGGAACAGCAGTTCCGGCGCCGCTCCGGCGCCCTCCGATGCGACGGCCACCCCGTCCAGTCTCGCGTCTGCCTGATCCGCAGTCTGAGCGGACCCGGACGACTCCGGCTGCCGGGCAGGACCGGTACCGGGTGTCGGACTGTCTGGGGTGGCCATCGTTTACCGCGCCGCGTGGGCTCAGTCCTCCGAGTCGTCGTCCTTGCCTTCGTCGCGGCTGGCTTCGGCCGGGACGAACTGCTCGCGCAGGGTCGCCTCGAGCTGGCGGGCCAGTTCCGGGTTCTCCTTGAGGTACTGGCGGGCGTTCTCCTTGCCCTGCCCGATGCGCTCCTCGCCCAGGCTGTACCAGGCGCCCGCCTTCTGGACCAGCTTGGCTTCCACGCCCATGTCGATCAGCTCGCCCTCGCGGGAGATGCCCTGCCCGTAGAGGATCTCGGTGATGACCTGCTTGAACGGCGGCGCCATCTTGTTCTTCACGACCTTGATCTTGGTCTGGTTGCCGATGATCTCGTCGCCCTTCTTGATCGCGCCGATGCGACGGATGTCCAGGCGCACCGATGCATAGAACTTCAGCGCGTTGCCACCGGTGGTGGTCTCGGGACTCTGGCCGGGCATCATGATGCCGATCTTGTGGCGCAGCTGGTTGATGAAGATCACCAGGCAGTTGGAGCGCTTGATGTTGCCGGTCAGCTTGCGCAACGCCTGGCTCATCAGGCGCGCCTGCAGGCCGGGGAGCTGGTCGCCCATCTCGCCCTCGATCTCGGCGCGCGGCGTCAGCGCTGCGACGGAATCGACGACAACCATGTCCACCGCGCCCGAGCGCACCAGCATGTCGGCGATCTCCAACGCCTGCTCGCCGGTGTCGGGTTGCGACAGCAGCAGGTCGTCGACGTTGACGCCCAGCTTGGCCGCATAGGTGGGGTCAAGCGCGTGCTCGGCATCGATGAAAGCCGCGGTGCCGCCCTTCTTCTGGCATTCGGCGATCGCCTGAAGCGTCAGCGTCGTCTTGCCCGAGGATTCGGGGCCGTAGATCTCGACCACGCGGCCCTTGGGCAGGCCGCCGATGCCAAGCGCGATGTCCAGCATCAGCGAGCCGGTGCCGATGACCTCGGCGGCCTCCACGACACGGTCGCCCATGCGCATGACCGAGCCCTTGCCGAACTGCTTTTCGATCTGGCCCAGTGCGGCGGAAAGGGCGCGCTTCTTGTTCTCGTCCATCGTGGATTCCTTGGGTGGCATCGGGATTGGGGGCACTCTAGGCCGGGGTGGTCGCACGGGCTGCGACCCGGAACGGCACCGTAGCGTCCCGTGGGGGACGCCGGCAGGGGAAGGGAGCTGGACCAGCGGTGGGAAAACACCGCGTGGGGATGACGGACAGTTCCGGGCCGCGACCGCGGATCAACGGTTGGGCCTCACCAGGCCGCAGTAGAGCCCTTCGATGGCGAAGTCCTGGTCCGGCAGCACATCGATGGGCGCGTAGTCGGGGTTGCGCGGCAGCAGCCGGATGCGGTCCGAACCGATCTTCAGCAGCTTGACCGTGACCTCGTCATCGATCCGGGCGACGACGATCTGGCCGGAGCGGGCATCTCGGGTGCGGTGCACGCCGATCAGGTCGCCGTCGAAGATGCCCTCGTCGCGCATGGAATCGCCCTGCACCTTCAGCAGGTAGTCCGGCGCGGGGGAAAAGAACACGCGGTCCAGCAGCACGTAGTCGTCCGAGCCGATGTCGGCACCGATCGGCGCACCCGCCGCGACACGACCGAGTACCGGGAGCCGGAGGGCATCGCTGTCGGTATCCGGCGCTACGGCTGCCTGCTCGATCGGCTGGGCATCCACCAGCAACCGGATGCCCCGCGCCCGGCCCGCACGCCGTTCGATCGCGCCCGCCCGCTCCAGGGCTTCCAGGTGGTACTGCGCCGCGCGCACGCTGTTGAAGCCCATCGCGCGGGCGATCTCCGTCTGCGAAGGTGGCACGCCCTCGGCCTCGATCCGCTCGGCGATCAGCCCGAGGATGCTGCGCTGGGTATCGGTCAGGTCCATTGGTAGCAATACTACTAACAGCCTGACGCCGAATGCAACCGGCCTGCCGAAACGACCGACAGGCGGTCAGCCCATCAGTTCGAGCAGCCCGTGCAGGGCCGCTGCAACCGTCTGCCGGCGGATGGCCTCGCGGTCGCCGTCGAAATGGAACACCAGCGCGGTCGGGTAGCCCCCGCGGCGCTTCCATGCGATCCAGACGGTGCCGACGGG
>MIDV01000028.1:18093-46922 GCA_001830245.1 Lysobacterales bacterium RIFOXYA1_FULL_69_10
CCGCCGGGCCCCGCGATGCCGGTGACGGCCACGGCGATCGTGGCGCCGGAATGCACCAGCGCCCCGGACACCATCTCGATCACGGTTTCCCGGCTGACCGCGCCGTGGTCCTCCAGCGTGTGCGGGCTGACGCCCAGCATCGCCTGCTTTGCTTCGTAGCTGTAGGCCGCCATTCCGCAATCGAACCAGCCCGAGGAGCCGGCCACGTCGGTCAGGGTCTTGGCGATCCAGCCGCCGGTGCAGCTCTCGGCGGTGACCAGGCGCTGGTGGTGCTGGAGGGCCGCCTGTGCGACCCGTTCGGCCTGCGCCTGCAGCGCGGCATCGGAGACGTCTTTGCTCATGCCCCGCATGATAGCGAAGCGCCCGGCCGTTTCCGGCCGGGCGCGTGGGTACCGCATCGGAGTGCCCTACCCCGTCAGTACATCACCCGCAGCGTGACGCCGTAGGTCGCCGGCGCGCCCGGGAACGCGTTGTAGGAGTTGAACGGATTGCCCGGCACCGGCGAGACGTTCTGCAGCGGGGCGTCGAAGCCCACCTGGTAGTACTCCTCATCGGTGATGTTCTGTCCCCACAGCTCCACCATCCAGCTGCGGTCGCGCGCGCCGAACCCGAGCCGGGCGTTGACGAGGGTGTACCCCTCCCGGACCTTTTCCACGTCCAGGTCCGAGCCGGTGTTGAACTCGGACATGTACTTGGCGCCCAGGTTGAACCGGCCCACCAGGTCCGCGCCGAACCCCCACTCGTAGGTCACGGCACCGGACGTCGACCACAGCGGCGCGAAGCTCACGCGGCTGCCCGGCAGCTTGTACAGCGCGCCGGCGGGCTCGACGAAGTCGGGCCCCGGCACCTCGTCGCCGTAGCGGGTGTCGGCGTAGGTCATGCCGCCCTGGAAGGACAGGCCGTCGAAACCCGTGTTCCACAGCACCTCGGCATCGATGCCCTGTGAGACGACCTCGGGGATCGACCGCACCACGAAGCTGGTACCGAGGAAGCTGTTGAGCTGGAAGTCCTCGTAGGTCTGGTGGAACAGCGTGGCGTTGACCAGCAGGTTGCCGCCGGCCCAGGTGGTCTTGGCGCCCAGCTCGTAGCTGTCGACGAATTCGCCCGGGAACGAGGTGTCAGCCACCGGGAAGATGCCCGCGGTGCCGCTGGACAGGCCGGTGTTGGACTGCACGCGGTCCAGGTTGAAACCGCCCGCCTTGTAGCCACGCGCGGCCGAGGCGTAGGTCATCCAGGTGTCGTTCCAGCGGTAGGCCGCCTTGAGCGTTCCCGACCACTCCTTCTCCTCGCGCTCCTGGCGGCTGGCGCGACCGTTGTGCAGCGGGTTGGCCCAGGGCAGGCAGCCGTAGCCGATCACCTGCGGGATCACCGACCCCAATGCCGCCGCCGGCACGCCGCGCGACAGCAGCGCCTGGGCGATGCGCGCCTGGCCTTCCGGCGACAGCATCGCCGAGCAGCCGGGGCTGCCGTTGGGGTTCGAGTACGCCGAGTCCAGCGCCTTGTCCTCGCGCGTGTAGCGAAGGCCCAGCGTCAGGTCGAGCGCATCGGTCGCATGCCAGGTGTTGTTGGTGAAGAACGCCAGGCTCTCGGCGTTCTGCCGGTACGTGTCATCCGCGCCGAAGCCGGCGAACACGGTGCCCGGTTGCAGGCCGGTGGCGTCGGCCAGAAACAGCGGCGCGTCGGGCCGCTGGCCCAGTGCCGGGTTGACCAGCGACAGCAGCGCGATCGACAGGTACGGCTCGTAGGCGCCGCCGATGCGGTAGGTCTCGTTACGGTTGAGGTCTTCATTGGAATAGAACGCGCCCACCATCCAGTCGATGGACTCGGTGGCACCGGTCAACCGGTACTCCTGGGTGGTGGTCTCGAACGCCGTCAGCGACTCGTCGCGCTCGGCGTTTCGGTACAGCAGGTCGGCGCTGCTGAAGTCGAAGTCCAGGCCGTTGATGGACTCCCACTCGCGATATGCGGACACCGATGTCAGGACCGCGCCGCCAAACCACGGCGTGATCCAGTTGGTCTCCATCGAGATGCCCTTGTCCTTGATGTCCTGCTCGGTGCTGCGGTTGCTCCACGCCGTCCGGGCGAACGGGTCGGCCACCGGTGCCACGCCTTCGTCCGGCGACAGCGCATCGATGATCGCCGCGGTGCCGCCGCGCACCACGGTCACGCCGGTGCAGCAGTTCTCCTCGCGGCTGGTGAAGTCGGCAATGAAGTTGATGTCCAGCGTGTCGCTGGGCTCCAGCAGCAACTGGCCGCGCAGGGAATGGAAGTTCTGGTCGTAGTCCTCGCCTTCGCGGCGCGGGCCGCCGCCGGTGCGCACGTCCATGAAGCCGTCGCGCTTGCGCTTGGCCGCGTACACGCGGAAGGCGGCGTTGTCGCCGATCGGCGTGTTGAGCGAACCGGCCACGCCCAGCGCGTTGTAGTTGCCGACGGTGAGCTCGCCTTCCACGCGCGTCGTGTAGTCGGGTCGCTTGGTGATGACGTTGATGACGCCGGCGGAGGTGTTCTTGCCGAACACCGTCCCCTGCGGGCCCTTCAACACCTCGATGCGCTCGATCTCGCCCAGGTCGCCGAAACCCACGCCGTTGCGGGGCCGGTACACGCCGTCGATGACGATGCCGACCGAAGACTCCAGGCCGGCGTTGTCGCCCACGGTGCCGACGCCGCGGATGCGCGCGGTGGTCTGCGCCTCGCTCTGCGTGCTGGTGACGGTCAGGCCGGGCACCAGTATCTGGACGTCCTTGACGTCGCGGATGCCGGTGTCGAGCAGCAGCTGCTCGGGCAACGCGGTGATCGAGATCGGCACGTCCTGCAGGGCTTCCTCGCGCTTCTGCGCGGTGACGGTGAGGCCGGCGAGCGTGGTCGCCTCCTCTTCGTCGTCCTGGGACGCCTGCGCCGCGGCGTTGGCGGCCTCCTGTGCGTACAACGGTGCGGCGACCATCGTGCCCAACACGGCGGCGACGGCCACGACCAGCATGCGGCGATCCGGCTTGCGGCAACCCATCTCGACTCTCCCCTGGCTGATGCGGCCACCGTTGGCGGGTGCCCGCTGAATTCGCCGCGTCCCCCGACGCCGGCAGTTCCCGAGCCCCTACGCAATCGCGCCGCTCGACCGGCCACCGGTGACCGGGTCGGGCGCACGTCAATCGCGAACGGGCGCGCCGACGCTAGCACGTTGGCGTGCGGGGTCATGACGCATCGCAGCAGGCCGCCGCCGGTGGCCCGGCGGTGCCGTCGGGTCAGCCGCTGGAGGCGTTGCGGGCGAACTCGATCCGGGCCCGGTCGGCGGCCGAGCGCCGCTCCGAATAGCGGTCCGTCAGTGCCGGCACGTGTGCGCGGGTCAGCAGCGTGAACCGCACCAGTTCTTCCATCACGTCGACGATGCGGTCGTAGTACGGCGACGCACGCATGCGGCCCGCGTCGTCGAACTCCTGCCAGGCCTTGGCGACGCTGGACTGGTTGGGGATCGTCACCATCCGCATCCAACGCCCCAGCAGCCGCAGCGTGTTGACCGCATTGAACGACTGCGAGCCGCCCGACACCTGCATCACAGCCAGCGTACGGCCCTGGGTGAGGCGCACGCCGCCCATTGCCAGCGGCAGGTGGTCGACCTGCGCCTTCATGACGCCCGTGATCTGGCCGTGGCGTTCCGGGCTGCACCACACCTGCCCTTCCGACCACACCGACAACGCACGCAATTCGTGGACCGCCGGGTGGTCATCGTCGGCGACCTGCCCGGGCAACGGCAGGTCGCCCGGGTCGAAGATGCGGGTTTCCGCGCCCATCAGCCGCAGCAGGCGCGCGGCCTCTTCCACCGCCAGCCGCGAGTACGAGCGCTCCCGCAACGAGCCGTACAGCAGCAGGATGCGCGGCGGGTGGCCGTCGATGACCGGCAGTTGCAGGTGCTCGCGCTTCAGCGCCGGCAGGACGTCGGCATCACGCAGCTCGCGCAGCCTCGGGACGGGGATGGATTCGAGCAGGCTCATGTCGTGTGCTCCGGTTGCAGCGTGCGCAGCGCGCGCGGGTCAGGGCGTGGCAGTGATCGGCCGGTCGATCGACGGCATCGCCTTCGCCAGCAGGGCCGCCATGGCCACCAGTCCGGCGGAGATCCACAGGCACGCCTGCAACCCCGCCACCTGGTAGACCCAGCCCGAGAGCACCGTGCCCAGCAGCCGGCCCAGCGCGTTGGCCATGTAGTAGAAGCCGACGTCGAGCGACACGCCGTCGGCGCGTGCGTGGCTGACGATCAGGTAGCTGTGCACGGCGGAATTGATGGCGAAGACGATGCCGAACACCGCCAGGCCGGCCACCAGCACCGGCCCTGGGGCCACACCGGCGCCCAACGCCATGGCGATGCCTGCCGGCACGATGGCCAGCAGCGCCGCCCAGCTGGCCGCGGTGCCGCCACCCGGTATCGCGGTGCCGGCACGCGCGGTGAACCGCGGCGCCAATGCCTGCACCACGCCGTAGCCGATCACCCATGCAGCGAGGAAGCCGCCGACGCGCCAGTGGTCCCAGCCCAGCACGCCGGCCAGGAACACCGGCAACGCGACCACGAACCACACGTCGCGCGCGCCGAACAGGAACATCCGCGCCGCCGACAGCACGTTGATCGCGCGGCTCGACGACCACACCTGGCGGAACTTCGGCTTGGCGCTGGCGCGGCCCAGGTCCTGCCGCAGCCAGCACAGGCTGCCGATCCACACCAGCGCCAGTGCACCGGCCATCGCCAGCACCGAGCCACGGAACCCCAGCACGGCCAGCAGCGCGCCGCCCAGGAAGAACCCCACGCCCTTGAGCGCATTCTTCGACCCGGTCAGCGCCGCCACCCAGCGGTACAGCGTCCCCTGCGCGCCATCGGCCACCAGCAGCTTGATGCTGCTCTTGGCGCTCATCTTGTTGAGATCCTTGGCGATGCCCGACAGTGCCTGCGCCGCCATGACCCACGG
Source organism: Lysobacterales bacterium RIFOXYA1_FULL_69_10 (assembly GCA_001830245.1). Taxonomy (GTDB): domain Bacteria; phylum Pseudomonadota; class Gammaproteobacteria; order Xanthomonadales; family Xanthomonadaceae; genus Lysobacter_C. The sequence continues at coordinate 23,043 of MIDV01000028.1, forward strand.
CACCGCCAGCCACGCGGCCGGCACCGCCAGCATCGACAGCGCCACCACCTGCAGCGCCAGGCCGATGTTCATCGTCCGGTTGAGGCCGATGCGCGCGCCCAGCCACCCGCCCACCAGGTTGGTGACGACGCCGAAGATTTCGTAGAACAGGAACAGCAGTGCGATCTGCAGTGCGCCGTAGCCGAGCTGGTGGAAGTGCAGCACCACCAGCATCCGCAGCGCCCCGTCGGTCAGGGTGAACGCCCAGTAGTTGCCAGTGACGATCGCGTACTGCCGCCAGGCGGCACGCATGTCACCTGCGCTCGCTTCGGCACGCGTCATGGCAGCGGCGCGGAACCGACCTTCAGGGCGAGCTCGACCGTGCGGTTCACGTAGCCCCACTCGTTGTCGTACCAGGCGTAGACCTTCACCTGCGTGCCGTTGATGACGCGCGTGCAGCCGGCATCGAGCACCGCCGAACGCGGATCGGTGCGGTAGTCGATCGATACCAGCGGTCGCTCCTCGAATCCCAGGATGCCGGCGAGCGCGCCATCGGCGGCGGCCTTGAACAGGGCGTTGACCTCCTCGACCGTCGTCGCGCGCTCCACTTCGAACACCGCATCGGTCAGCGACGCGTTCGCCAGCGGCACCCGCACCGCAATGCCGTCCAGCCGCCCGCGCAGTTCCGGGAAGATCTCGGCGATGGCCGTGGCCGAGCCGGTCGAGGTCGGGATCAGGCTCTCGCCGCACGAGCGCGCCCGCCGCAGGTCCTTGTGCGCGGCATCGATGATGGTCTGGGTGTTGGTCAGCGAATGGATCGTGGTCAGGCTGCCATGGCGGATGCCCAGGCCTTCGTGCAGCACCTTGACCAGCGGTGCCAGGCAGTTGGTGGTGCACGAAGCCGCGGTGACGATGCGCTGCACCGCCGGGTCGAAGCGGTCGTCGTTGACGCCGACCACCGTGTCCAGCACGCCCGCCTGCTTCACCGGCGCGGTCACCACCACGCGGCCCACGCCCTGGTCGAGGTACGGCTGCAGCAGCTCCTTCTTGCGGTAACGGCCGGACGCTTCGATCACCACGTCGCAGCCGGACCAGTCGGTATCGCCGATCGCCGTGTTGCGGGTCAGCGCGATGCGATGCTCGCCGATCACCAGCGCGTCGCCGTCCGCATGGGCTTCCAGGCCCCAGCGGCCATGTACGGAATCGAAGTTGAGCAGGTGCGCGAACGTCGCCGCGTCGCCGGCCGGGTCGTTGACCTGGACGAACGCCAGCGCCGCCAGGTCATCGCGCTGCAATGCCGCGCGCAGCGCCAAACGGCCCATGCGGCCGAATCCGTTGATGCCGATCTTCAGTGCCATGCGGGACTCCGGAAAGGACAAGAGAGATCAGGCGCGCTTGCGGGCGGGTGCGCACGCCGGCGCGCACTGGCTCGCATCGCCGGCACAGCAGTTATCGGTCAGGTAGCCAACCAGCCCCTGCATCGCGTCGAAGTCGGCGCGGTAGGTGATGCTGCGGCCCTGCTGCTCGGCCTGGATCAACCCGGCCTGCAACAGCGTCTTGAGGTGGAAGGACAACGTGGTGGGCGCGATGCCGACCGTGTCGGCCAGTTCGCCTGGCGTCGCGCCGGCCGGGCCGCGCTGCACCAGTTCGCGGAACAGGGCCAGCCGGCTTTTCTGGGCGAGGCCGGCGAGTGCGTCGAGTGCATGCTGGGTGTCCATAGTTCGATAATACTGGAATTATTGTTGCAATTTGAAGTCCGCGTGGTGGCCGGCAACGTGGGCCCGAAGAACGCGACCGCTACACTTACCCGCCGCCGATCAACGGCCGCCGCCCGCCCGGCACCGCCGCGACGCACCCGAACCGACAGCCAGTCCATGCCCGACAAGAGCGCCGAGAAGACGCCCGAACACACCCCGCTGATGAAGCAGTTCTTCGCCGCCAAGGCGGAGCACCCGGACGTGCTGCTGTTCTTCCGGATGGGCGACTTCTACGAGCTGTTCTTTGATGACGCGCGCAAGGCCGCGCGCCTGCTCGACATCACCCTGACCCAGCGCGGCAGCTCCGGCGGCGCGCCCATCCCGATGGCCGGCGTTCCGCACCACGCCTCCGAGGGCTATCTCGCGCGGCTGGTCGCGCTGGGCGAGTCGGTGGCGATCTGCGAGCAGATCGGCGACCCGGCCACCAGCAAGGGGCTGGTCGAACGCAAGGTGGTGCGCATCGTCACCCCGGGCACGGTGACGGACGAAGCGCTGCTCAACGAGCGCCGCGACACGCTGCTGCTGGCGGTCGCGCGCGGCAAGGCCGGTTACGGCCTCGCGTGGGCCGATCTGGCCGGTGGCCGCTTCCTCGTCAACGAGGTCGCCAGCGAGGACGCGCTGGAAGCCGAGCTCGCCCGGCTGGAGCCGGCCGAAACGCTGGTGCCCGACGAGGACGGCTGGCCGGCCTTCGTCACGACCCGCACCGGCATGCGCCGGCGCGCGCCATGGCTGTTCGACGCCGACAGCGGCCGGCGCCAGCTGTTGAAGTTCTTCAACCTGCACGACCTGTCGGGCTTCGGCATCGACGACCGACCGCAGGCCATCGCCGCCGCCGCCGCGTTGCTGGCCTACGTGGAGGAAACGCAGAAGCAGCGCCTGCCGCACCTGACGTCCATCGCCGTGGAGTCGGGCGACGGCGCCATCGCGATGAACGCCGCCACCCGACGCCACCTGGAGCTGGACAGCCGCATCGACGGCGATGCCCGCCACACGCTGCTGGGCGTGCTCGATGCCAGCATCACGCCGATGGGCGGTCGCCTGCTGGGCCGCTGGCTGCACCGTCCGCTGCGCGACCGCCCCACCCTGCGCCAGCGCCACCAGGCCGTGGCCACGTTGATCGACTCGGGCGCCGACACCGACCTGCGCGAGCACTTCCGCGCCGTCGGCGACCTTGAGCGCATCCTCTCGCGCATCGCCCTGCGCAGCGCGCGCCCGCGCGACCTGTCGACGCTGCGCGACGGCCTCGGCCTGCTGCCAGCGGTCAGCGCGGTGCTCGAACGCCTCGACGCACCGCGCCTGCGCGAGCTGTCGAGCGAACTGGGGGAACACGACGCGCAGGCCGCGCTGCTGAAGTCGGCGCTGGTCGAGCAACCGCCGGCACTCGCGCGCGACGGCGGGATCTTCGCCGACGGCTTCGATGCCGAGCTCGACGAGCTGCGCACGCTGTCGACCACCGCCGACCGGTTCCTGGTCGACCTGGAGGTGCGCGAGCGCGAGGCCAGCGGCATCCCGACGCTGAAGGTGGGCTACAACCGCGTGCACGGCTACTACCTGGAGGTCAGCAAGGCGCAGGCCGCAAAGGCGCCGACGCACTACACCCGCCGCCAGACGCTGGCCAACGCCGAGCGCTACATCACCGAGGAACTCAAGGCGTTCGAGGACAAGGTGCTGTCGGCACGAGAGCGCAGCCTGGCGCGCGAGCGGTTGCTGTACGAGCAGCTGCTGGACGGGCTCAACGTGCAGCTCGAGCCCCTGAAACGTTGCGCCGCGGCGTTGGCCGAACTCGACGTGCTTGCCGCCTTCGCAGAACGCGCGCAGGCACTGGACTGGTCACGGCCCGAGCTGTCGGACGAACCCGGCCTCTGCATCGAACGCGGCCGCCACCCGGTGGTCGAGGCGGTCCGCGATGAGCCGTTCGAACCCAACGACCTGAGGCTGGGCGATACCGACGAACTCGGCCGCCGCCGCATGCTGGTGATCACCGGCCCGAACATGGGCGGCAAGAGCACCTACATGCGGCAGAACGCGCTGATCGTGCTGCTGGCGCACATCGGCAGCTTCGTGCCGGCCGCGCGCGCGGTGATGGGTCCGATCGACCGCATCCTGACCCGCATCGGCGCCGGCGACGACCTGGCGCGCGGGCAGTCGACCTTCATGGTGGAGATGAGCGAGACCAGCTACATCCTCCACCACGCCACCGACGCCTCGCTGGTGCTGATGGACGAGATCGGCCGCGGCACCTCCACCTACGACGGCCTGGCGCTGGCCGACGCCTGCGCACGGCATCTGGCCGGGTCCAATCGCAGCTACACGCTGTTCGCCACGCACTACTTCGAACTCACCGCACTCGCGCAACCCGGCAGCGGCATCGCCAACGTGCACCTGGACGCGGTCGAGCACCGCGACCAGGCCGGCAATGAGCGTCTGGTCTTCATGCACGCGGTCAAGGACGGACCGGCCGACCGCAGCTTCGGCCTGCAGGTCGCCGCGCTCGCTGGCCTGCCGCGCAGCGTGGTGTCGCAGGCGCGCGGCCGGCTGGCCGAACTGGAGCAGCAGGGACGCGACGCGCCGTCGCCGTCGTTCGCCGCCGCGGCGTTGGACGCGCCGCAGCAGATCGGCCTGTTCGCCCCGTCCTCGGCGGCGCTGGATGCGCTCGCCGCGATCGACCCGGACGAGCTGACACCCAAGCAGGCGCTGGAAGCGCTGTACCGGTTGAAGGCGCTGGGCTGAGGGGTACTCGTAACGTGTGCTGGTTCCGGCCGATCGCCGATCGCCCCGTGTCCATCCCGGGTGCAGCGAGGGGCCTGCCTTTGCCGTGGATGAGGCCTCCTCGTCCCGCGCCGGGATGCCACGCGGTCCCGCTGATCGATAGCCTGCAGCTATAGCCGGAACCTATCGAAGCGTTCGGTAAATACGATTTTAATTGATGCGTCGGCGGGCGTACGGTAGCCCGGTGCCAAGACGGCACGGGCAGCGTGCAATGAATCCGGACGATTCCCCCAGACCGACACGTGATGCACCGCGACCTGCCGGGCCGGCGGCCACCCGCACGCATGGCGCGTGGCGGCAGCGCCGGACGCCGGGCGCCGAATCGACCGCGCGTCCGAATCCGCGCCCCGCTCGCTCCACGTGCCCGCGCCCCGCTCCCCATTCCCCATCGGTGCCCACCGGCGACGCGCTGTCGACGTCGGGTGCCTCCATCGACCAGAGGACAGGACCATGAACGCAGAATCGCAATGCCCCGTCGCCGGCCACAAGCGTCCCCGCCCCCGCACGACGTCCGACTGGTGGCCCGAGCAGCTCGACGTGGCCGTCCTGCACCAGAAGTCCGACCTCGCCGACCCGATGATGGAGGACTACGACTACGCCGCCGAATTCAAGACGCTGGACCTCGACGCCGTCATCAAGGACCTGCATGCACTGATGACCGACTCGCAGTCGTGGTGGCCCGCCGACTACGGCCACTACGGCCCGTTCTTCATCCGCATGGCGTGGCACGCCGCCGGCACCTACCGCATCTTCGATGGCCGCGGTGGCGCGCGCTCGGGCGACCAGCGCTTCGCCCCGCTCAACAGCTGGCCCGACAACGGCAACCTCGACAAGGCGCGCCGCCTGCTGTGGCCGATCAAGCAGAAGTACGGCCGCAAGCTGTCGTGGGCGGACCTCTTCATCCTCGCCGGCAACGTCTCGCTGGAATCGATGGGCCTGAAGACGTTCGGCTTCGGCGGCGGCCGCGAGGACGTGTGGGAACCCATGCCGATCGACTGGGGTCCGGAGTCCACGTGGCTGGGCGATGAGCGCTACAGCGGCGAGCGCGAACTGGCCAATCCGCTGGCAGCGGTGCAGATGGGCCTGATCTACGTCAATCCGGAAGGCCCCAACGGAAACCCGGACCCGATCGGCTCGGGTCGCGACATCCGCGAGACCTTCGCGCGCATGGCGATGAACGACGAGGAGACCGTCGCGCTCACCGCCGGCGGCCACACCTTCGGCAAGTGCCATGGCGCCGGCCCGGTGGATACGGTCGGCCGCGAGCCGGAAGCGGCCAACATCGAGGAGCTGGGCCTGGGCTGGACCAACACGCTCGACAGCGGCTGCGGCCCGCACACCATCACCAGCGGCCTGGAAGGCGCATGGACGCCGACGCCCACGAAGTGGGACATGTCGTACTTCGAGACGCTGTTCGGCTTCGAGTGGGAACTCACCAAGAGCCCCGCCGGTGCGCACCAGTGGAAGCCCAAGGGCGATGCCGGCCGCAATGTCCCCGATGCCCACATCCCCGGCAAATTCCACCAGCCGATGATGACCACCGCCGACATGGCGATGCGCATGGACCCGGTGTACGAAAAGATCTCGCGCGACTACCTGGCCAACCCGGACAAGTTCGCCGATGCCTTCGCGCGCGCCTGGTTCAAGCTGACCCATCGCGACATGGGCCCGAAGGTGCGCTACCTCGGCCCGCTGGTGCCCGAGGAGGATCTGATCTGGCAGGACCCGGTGCCGGCCGTCGACCACCCGTTGGTGGACGAGGCCGACATCCAGTCGCTGAAGAAGGCACTGCTCGATTCGGGCCTGTCCGTGCAGGACCTGGTCAAGACCGCATGGGCGTCGGCGTCGACGTTCCGCGGCACCGACCTGCGCGGCGGTGCCAATGGCGCGCGCATCCGGCTGGAGCCGCAGAAGGACTGGGAGGTCAACGAGCCCGCCGAACTGCAGCGCGTCCTCGGGGTGCTGGAAAAGGTACGCGCCGACTTCAACGGCAAGGCCGCCGGCGGCAGGAAGATTTCGCTGGCCGACCTGATCGTGCTGGGCGGCAGCGCCGGCATCGAGGAGGCCGCACGCAAGGGCGGGCACGACATCACCGTGCCGTTCACCCCGGGCCGCACCGACGCCACGGCCGAACAGACCGACGCCAACTCCTTCGAAGTGCTGGAGCCGGCGATCGATGCGTTCCGCAACTACGTGCGCAAGGGTGACGAGGAGCAGACGGCCACCGCCCTGATCGACCGCGCCGCCCTGCTGCAGCTCACCGCGCCGCAGATGACCGTGCTGGTGGGCGGCCTGCGCGCGATCGGTGCGAACTACAAGGGCGCGCAGCACGGCGTGTTCACCAAGCGGCCCGGTGCACTGACCACCGACTTCTTCACCAACCTGCTGGACATGTGCACCAAGTGGCGCAAGTCCGAGGCCAACCCGCACGTGTTCGAGGGCCTGGACCGGGCCTCCGGCGAGCAGAAGTGGACGGCGACGGTGGCCGACCTCGTGTTCGGTTCCAACTCGCAGCTGCGCGCACTGGCCGAGGTCTATGCCTCCAGCGATGGCGAGAAGGATTTCGTCAACGACTTCGTCAAGGCGTGGGTCAAGGTCATGGAGGCCGACCGGTTCGACCTGAAGGCCTGAGTTCCGGCGGCCGGACGAGCAAGGACAAGCCCCGCGCAAGCGGGGCTTTTTCCTGCTGCTACGCTGAGCAACCACCCGACACGTGCGCGACATGCCCATCGATCACCAACGCCGTGCCCTTGTACTGGCCGCCACCGGCGGTGCCGCCTTGGCGTCGTTGCCCTTCGCATCACGCGCCGCGCCGTCGCTCACAGCCGACACCACCGCCGAGCAGGCGACGGCCGGACTCGACCTGCGCGGCCGCACCGTGGTGGTCACGGGCTGCAACTCGGGCATCGGGCAGGAAACGATGCGCGTGCTCGCGCTGCGCGGCGCCCACGTGATCGGCACGGCGCGCACGCTCGACAAGGGACGCGTGGCCTGTGCGGCCATCGAAGGCCGGGCGACCCCGGTCGCGCTGGAGCTGACCGATTTCGACTCGATCAAGGCCTGCAGCGACGAGATCCGCGCCATGGGCATGCCGATCGATGCCCTGGTCTGCAATGCCGGCATCGTGCTGGACGACCTGCAGCAGGTGCACGGTCTGGAGAAGCAGTTCGTGGTCAACCACCTCGGCCACCACCTGCTGGTGCGGCGCCTGCTCGACCGCGTCATCGCAGCACCCCAGGGACGCGTGGTGGTGCTGGGCAGCAGCAGCGAGCGCAACGCGCCACCCGGCGGCATCCAGTTCGACGACCTCTCCGGTCGCAGCTGGGACAAAGGCCGGTACGCACACTCGAAGCTGGCCAATGGCCTGTTCTCGCTCGCGCTGGCGCACGGCCTGGCCACGGCCGGCACGCGTGCCACGTCCAACTGCGTGTCCCCGGGGCACGTGCGCAGCAACATCCTGCGCAACGTGGATTACGGCTACCGGCCGGATGCGCGCAGCGTCCAGCAGGGCGCGGCGACGCCGTGCTGGCTGGCGGCATCGCCGGCTGCGGCGCGTCTCAACGGCGGCTTCTTCCAAGACTTTGCGCCCGCCGACCAGAGCGCCCACCAGCAAGACCGCGCGATGGCCGCGCGGCTGTGGCGCGTGTCGGAGGAGCTGGTGCGCGATTACCTGCCGATCGCCGGCGACCGCCGTGCCTGAGGACGCAGCGACGCGCCACTACAGCGCGTCGATATCCCCCAGCGCCCGGATCAGGCGTCGCGCGCGCTTGTCCGGCTTGCCCTCCGGCGCGCGGTAGCCGGTGCGTTGCGCGGCCTGCAGTGCGCGCGCTTCGGCCCGCGCCGATCGCGACGCTTCGTCTTCGGCGTAGAGCGCCTGCGCCACGGGCGCGGGGCCGCGCATGTCGGACAGGTCACGCACTTCGATCTGGAACACCTCGCCCGCCCGCTCGACCGTCATCCGGTCACCGATGCGCACCGCGCGCGAGGCCTTGGCGCGCTGGCCACCGACTTCGACCTTGCCGGTCTCGATGGCCGTTCGCGCCAGGCTTCGGGTCTTGAAGAAGCGTGCGGCCCAGAGCCACAGATCCAGGCGTACGGTTGCTGCGGAAGTCGGCTCGGTCATGCGGGGTAGATGGGGACGGTGGCGGCGTCTCCAATGCCTGCGCGAACGAGGCGGCGGGCCCGGCACGCCCATGCCTGCGTTGTGTATCCCGGGCGACATCCGGATGCGTGCGGGTATCCGGGCCCGTGATGACAGACGGGGCGACCGGGAGATGGATCCCGGCTTTCGCCGGGATGACGGGGTGCTGGATGACGGGCGCTGAACGAGCCAACCACGAACCACGAACCCCACGGGAGAGTGCTGACTTCCAGCAGGCATCGATGCCGTCGCCGGTCCTGGTGCCCACGCGAACCGACCCCAAAACGCGAAACGGCCGCCTTTCGGCGACCGTTCCGGTGTGGCGCGAACCGCAGCTCCGAGTTACTCGGTAGCGGCGGCAGCGGCCTTGGCCTTGGCGTACGCAGCCAGGTCTTCCTTGATGCGCGCCTTCTTGCCTTCCAGGCCACGCAGGTAGTACAGCTTGCCGGCGCGGACCTTGCCGCGGCGCTTCACGTCGACCGAGTCGATGGTGGCGCTGTGGCTCTGGAACACGCGCTCCACGCCGAAGCCGTGGGAGATCTTGCGCACGGTGAACGAGGAGTTCAGGCCCGCGTTCTTCATCGCGATGACCACGCCCTCGTAGGCCTGGACGCGCTCGCGGTTGCCTTCCTTCACCTTGACGTTGACGACGACGGTGTCGCCCGGGCTGAAGGCGGGCAGCTCGCGCTGGACCTGCTGGGACTCGAATTCCTGGAGAAGCGTGTTGAGCGAAGGCTTGTTCATGACTTTGACCTGGTGGGTGGCCACGGCGTGGCCTGCCTGTTGGAATCGTTGTAGCGCGAGTGCACGTGGACCCGCGTCTGGCTTTTTTATGGGTGTTGCCGGCACTGCAGACAGACCACCAGCAGGCGGTCAAGCCGCGCATTATAGCGGGCCTTTTCCTTTCGTGGCTAGGGGTTACGCCTGCCCGGCCGGCGCGACCGGGTTTCCGGCCCGTCAGCCGTCGCTGTCGTCTCCCACCGTGCCCAGCGAGGCCCGGTAGGCCGTGAGCAGGGCCCGGTCGGCCTTGGACAGGCGGGCCTCGTCCAGCAGGTCCGGCCGGCGCTGCCAGGTCCGGCCCAGCGCCTGCTGCCGGCGCCAGCGCGCGATCTCGGCGTGGTTGCCGGACATCAGCACTGCGGGTACCTCGCCCAGTTCGTGCGACACCGGACGCGTGTAGTGCGGGCAGTCCAGCAAAACCCGCGCCGGATCGCCAGCAGGGTCGACGGGTTCGAAGCTGTCCTGTTCGGCGGAGTCGGCATCGTTGAGGGCGCCCTCCTGCAGCCGCGCCACCGCGTCCACGACGACGGCCGCGGCGAGCTCGCCGCCCGACAGCACGTAGTCGCCGATGGAGATCTCCTCGTCGACTTCCGCCGCCAGCAGGCGCTCATCCACGCCTTCGTAGCGGCCGCACAGCAGCACCAGCCGTTCCTGGCCGGCCAGTTCGCGCACCTTGGCCTGGGTCAGCGGCGCACCTTGCGGGCTGAGGTAGACCACGTGCGCGGGCCGCGGGTCGGCCTGGCGCGCGGCCTTCAGGCTGGCGCGGAGCGGATCGATCAGCATCACCATGCCGGGGCCGCCGCCGAAGGGCCGGTCGTCGACGCGGCGGTAGTTGCCCTCGGCATAATCGCGCGGGTTCCAGCCATTCAGCGACAGCAGGCCGCGCTCCCCTGCCCGGCCGACCACGCCGAACGCCGCGCATTGCGCGACGAACTCGGGGAACAGGCTGATGACGTCGATGCGCATTGCCTAGAACTCCGGGTCCCAGTCGACCGTCACCACGCCCTTCTCGAAATCGATGTCGGTGATGTACTGCGGCCTCACGAACGGGATCATGCGCTCGCGGCCACCGTCGCGCGCCACCAGCACGTCGTTGGCGCCGGTGGCGAACAGGTGGGAGACGGTGCCGAACGACACGCCTTCCAGGTTCACGACCTTCAGGCCTTCCAGGTCGACCCAGTAGAACTCACCCGGCGCGGGCGGCGGGAATGCCGAGCGCGGCACCAGTATCTCCAGCCCGCGCATCGCCTCGGCGGCATCGCGGTCGGCGACCTCGGGGAACCACGCGGTCACCCGCTTGCCGTCGTCGCGGCCACGCACGCCCTGCACCTGCCGATCGACGCCACGGGCGTCGCGCAGGATCCAGGGCTGGTAGCGGAAGATCGCCTGGCGCGGCTCGGTCCAGGACTCGAGCTTGACCTCGCCACGCAAGCCGAAGGCGCCGGTCACCCTGCCTACGAGGATGCGGCGCCCTTCGGTGTCCATCGGGTTCAATGCCGGCCGCGCGCGGGGCGCGGCCGAAGGATCAGGCTGCAGCGGCCGTGTCGGCCGACTTCAGCGCTTCCTTGTAGAGCACGGCGACCTTGTCGGTCAGCTGCGCGCCGTTGCCCAGCCAGTGCTGCACGCGGCCGGTGTCGAGCTCGACACGCTTCTCGCCGCCGGTGGCGACCGGGTTGTAGTAACCGACGCGCTCGATGTTGCGGCCGTCGCGGGCGCTGCGGCTGTCGGTGACGATGATGTGGTAGAACGGACGCTTCTTGGCGCCGCCGCGGGTCAGTCGAATCTTGACCATGGTGGGGTGCTTCCTGTGTTGCCCAGCCGTCGGGATGACGGGGTAAGCCGGCAAGTATAGGGGATTTTCCGGCGGTGTTGTAGGCGCGGCTATCAGCCGCGATGCGGGCCGCCGAGGCCCCGTGCAGGCGCGATGTCAGTCGCGAGCCACCCGCCCCTTCGCGAACTGCGGTCGCGACTCACGTCGCTCCTACAAAAGCATGGCGGCTGAAGCCACTCCTACAGGGACCCTTTCGAGGCCTGCCGGGGTCGTCAGAACGGCATGCCGCCGCGGCCGCCCATCATCCCGCGCATGCCGCGCATCATGCCCTTCATGCCGCCGCGGCCCAGCTTGCCCATCATCTTTTCCATCTGCTGGAACTGCTTCATTAGCTTGTTCACGTCGGCCGGGGTCACGCCTGCGCCGGCGGCAATGCGCTTGCGGCGAGAGCCGTTCAGCAACGCCGGGTTGCGGCGCTCCTTGCGGGTCATGGAGTTGATGATGGCCACCAGGCGCGGGACCTCCTTGCCGGTGACCTGCGCCTTGACCGAATCGGGGATCTGGCCGATGCCGGGCAGCTTGTCCATCAGCCCGCCCAGGCCGCCCATGTTCTGCATCTGCTCGAGCTGGTCCTTCATGTCGTTGAGGTCGAACTTCTTGCCCTTGGCGACCTTCTCGGCCAGCTTGGCGGCCTTGTCCTTGTCGACCTGCTGCTCGACCTGCTCGACCAGGCTGAGTACGTCGCCCATGTCGAGGATGCGGCTGGCGACGCGGTCGGGGTGGAACACGTCCAGGCCGTCGGGCTTCTCGCCGACACCGATGAACTTGATCGGCTTGCCGGTGATGTAGCGCACGCTGAGCGCCGCGCCGCCGCGCGCGTCGCCGTCGGTCTTGGTCAGCACCACGCCGGTGAGCGGCAGCGCCTCGCCGAAGGCCTTCGCCGTGACCGCCGCGTCCTGGCCGGTCATCGAGTCGACCACGAACAGCGTCTCGGCCGGGTTGACCGCGCCGTGCAGCGCCTTGATCTCGGCCATCATCTCCTCGTCGATGGCGAGGCGGCCGGCGGTGTCGACGATCAGCACGTCGGCGAAGGACTTCTTCGCATCGTCGATCGCGGCGCGGACGATGGCTTCGGGCTTCTGGTCGGCGCTGGACGGGAAGAACAGCACGTCCACCTGCTGCGCCAGCGTCTTCAACTGCTCGATCGCGGCCGGGCGATAGACGTCGGCCGACACCACCATCACTTTCTTCTTGCGCTTTTCCTTCAGGTGCTTGGCGAGCTTGCCGACGGTGGTGGTCTTGCCCGCGCCCTGCAGGCCCGCCATCAGGATGACCGCCGGCGCCGGCACGTTGAGGTTGAGGTCGCTCGCCTGCGCGCCCATGACGGCGGTCAGCTCGTCGCGCACGACCTTGATCAGCGCCTGGCCCGGCGTCAGCGACTTGAGCACTTCCTGGCCGACCGCGCGCACCTTGATGCGCTCGATCAGCGCCTGCACCACCGGCAGCGCGACGTCGGCTTCCAGCAGCGCGATGCGGACCTCGCGGGTGGCCTCGCGGATGTTCTCCTCGGTCAGCCGGCCGCGGCCCTTCAGGCGCTCGATGGTGCCGGACAGGCGCTGGGTGAGGGATTCGAACATCGTCGGACTACCTTGCGAACGGCGTGGAAACGGGGGCGCGAAGTATAGCCCGGCGGCCTTTGCCTCCCGGCCTGTGCGACACTGCGGCGATGACAATCGTTCTCATCGCCGCCGCGCTGTACCTCGTGTCCTCAGGGCTTCTCGCCGCAGGAGTTTCCAAGGGAGGCGGCGCCATCGGGCGGCATTGGCTGTGGCCGGCGGCAGGTGCGATCGCACTGCATGCGCTGGACCACGCACTGGCCTGGCGCGCTCCGGGCGGCGCGGACCTGCACTTCTTCGCCGCGCTGTCGCTGGTGGGGCTGGGCATGGCGACGCTGACCGCACTCTACGGCGCGAACGGGCGGATGGCGGCGCTGGGCGTGGTGGTGTTCCCGCTCGCGGCGGCGTCCCTGCTCGGCTACGTCCTGCACGGCACCGAAGCGAGCGCGCCGCTGGACTGGCGCCTGCAACTGCACGCGTGGCTGGCACTGCTGGCGTACGCCGCACTGGCGGTCGCCGCGCTGCTGGGGCTGATGCTGTGGGCGCAGGAGCGCGCGTTGCGTCGGCGCGAATTCCACGGCTGGCTGCGCGCCCTGCCCCCGCTGGTCGAACTGGAAACGCTGCTGTTCCGCACCGTCGCGGTCGGGTTCGTGCTGCTGACCGCCACGTTGTTGACCGGCGTGCTGTTCGTGCAGGACCTGCTGGCACAGCGGCTGGTGCACAAGACCGTGCTGAGCGTGCTGTCGTGGCTGATTTTCGGCGGCCTGCTGCTGGGCCGCTGGCGCCGCGGCTGGCGCGGCACGACGGCGGTGCGCTGGACGCTGGTGGCGATGGCGCTGCTGGTGCTGAGTTACTTCGGCAGCAAGTTCGTGCTGGAGCTGGTGTTGCAGGACGCCTAGTTCAAACCACGGATCCAGCCGCGCGGGAAACTGCCCGCGTCGTGACGGCAGTCCCCACCGGTTACCTGCTGCGACTGCCCTGGAGCATCCCGGCCGCCTGCCCGGCATCGACCGCGGCCGAGTAGAGGAAGCCCTGCGCCTCACGGCATCCCAACTCGACAAGCGTGTCCGCCTGGGCCTGCGTCTCCACGCCTTCGGCCACCACGTGCAGGCCCAGTTCGGCGCCCAGTTCGAGGATGGAGCGCAGGATCGCCCGTGCGCCGCGAGGGTTGTCCCCGGCCAGCCCTGCCACGAAACCGCGGTCGATCTTCAGCGTGGTGACCGGAAGCCGCCCGAGGTAGGCCAGCGACGAGTATCCCGACCCGAAATCATCGATGGCCAGGCGCAGCGCCGGGACTGCGCTGCGAAGCCGCCCCAGCGCCTCTGCAGACCGGTCGATGTCGCGCATCAGGCTGCATTCGGTCACCTCCAGCTCCACGCATGCCGCCGCCTCGCCCGCAGCCGACAACTGCTCTTCGAGTTGCCGCAGCAGGACATCGTCGTGGATGTAGGCCGCGTCCAGGTTGACCGACACGCGGCAGGCCGGATCCAGCGCGCGCCAGCGCGGCAGGTCCGCCAATGCATGGCCCAGCATGTCGCAGTCGATGCGGCCGACCAGCCCCGCCTGCCGGGCCAGCCCCAGGAACGAGCCGGGCATCAACAGCCCGTCGGTGGGGTGGTGCCAGCGCGCCAGCGCTTCGAAGCCGAGCACCCTGCCGGTGGGGAGCTGGACGCGTGGCTGGTAATGCGGCCGGATCTCGCCGCGTGCCATCGCCAGGCCCAGGTCGTGTCGCAGCCGCAACGCCTTGCGGCTGTCCTCGGTCATGCGCGGCGTGAAGAAGGCGAAGCGGTCCCTGCCCTCGCCCTTCGCCGCGTACATGGCCGTGTCGGCCTGCTGCAGCAGCGTCCCGGCGTCGCCGCCATCGTCAGGGAACAGGGCGATCCCCATGCTCATGCGGGCCGTGTACGCGACGCCCGGCAGCACCACCGGCTCGCGCATGGCCGCGAACAGGCGTTCGACGAGTTGCGACAACGGGTCCAGCCCCGTGGTCGCAGCGACCACGACGAACTCATCGCCACCCAGCCGGGCCACCACATCGGAGGCGCGCACCGCCGCCACCAGGCGGGCTCCGATGTGACGCAGCACTTCATCGCCCAGCGCATGGCCGTGGCTGTCGTTGACCAGCTTGAAGTCGTCCAGGTCGATCAGCACGACCGCCAGCGACCCTCCATCGCGGCGACAGCGCTCGATCGCGTGCGCAAGCCGGTCGTTGAGGAACCGGCGGTTGCCCATGCCGGTCAGGGGGTCGTGGAACGCCATCATGCCCAGCCGCTGGCGCATCTGCTGCGCGCGGAACGCGTTGAGGAACATCTGGCTGACAAGCCGCAGGCCGACGAGGATGTCGTCCGGCCAGTGCCGCTCGCGGTGCACCGAGTCGAAGCCGATGAAGCCTTCCGGATCACCCTGCTCACCGAAGGGGACGAGCACGATGGAGCGGATGCCTTCCCGTTCGAACTCCTGGCGCTCGGTCCGCGCGGCGTCCCCGAGCTCGGCCACGACCGGGACGTGCACTTCGCGCCCGGCGCGGAACTCCTCGAGGAGCCAGGGGAAGTGGTCGATCGGCACGTCCTGAAGATTTGCGGCCTCGGGGCTCACGCCCGGCGCGACCCACTCGTGCGTGTTGCTCTGCACGGTGCGCGCCCCGTCGAAACGGAACACGTACGCGCGATCGACATCGAACAGCCGGCCGATCTGCCCGAGCGCTCGCTCGATCAGCGCATCGAGGCAGTCGTCCTGCGCATGGATCAACTCGGTGGAGAGCGCGGCGATGAGGCGCTCGAACGCGAGGCGCTGCTCGAGGCGGTGCCGGTACTCGTCCTGCTCACCGGAAGGTCGCCACTCCAGGCGGAAGGTGCCGGCTTCGCCATCGGGCTTCACCAGGCGCAGGGCAAGCCCCGCCGAATCCGCTCCGTCCAGGTCGAACCTCAGCTCCCGCGAGGGGATCGACTGCAGGGCCTCGCACAACCGGGCAAGCGCGGGGGGCGCCAAGGCGTCCCGGGCCTCCCGCGGCATCCCGCCGGCATCCGGCTCCGCGGCCGGTCGCAGGCGGCCGCCGGCGTCGACCTGCCGGAACGCGACGGTCGTGCCGGACGCGGTCCCCGGTTTGCGAATGACGCCGAAATGCCCTCCGTCCCGCATCGTTCCTGCACGCTCCTCGAAACCTGTCCGCCGCCAGCATGGCACGCGCCCTGTCACACGGCCGTCGGGCCGGAGGCGCCGCAGTGCCCCATCAGTTATCGGCCGGAAGGCCACCGACCTTACCGCGCGGGGTGAACCGGTTCACCCCGCGGTACGTCCAGGCCTATCGCAGGCGCATTCGCCCCTCATCGCATCAAGGTGCTCCCCCACACCTGCTACAGGCGCATTACCACGTCGCCAGACCGGCCAGCGCCCCCAACGCTGTTCCGCCGAGGATCTCCGGCCACGTATGGCGACTCAGCCGCAATCGCGACCATGCCAGCAACGGCAGCAGCGCGATGGCGGCCATGCCCCCGAGGGGCGAGAGCGGCCATGCAGCGACCCCGGCAAACGCAAGGCTCGCCATGTGGAGCGACAGCTTTATCCACCGGTTGAGCACCGCGGCCAGGCCCAGCATCGCAATTGCGGCCGCCACGCCCCGGGCCAGGGGCGACGCCGCGCCCAGCCAGACCCACAGCAGCGCCAGCACGAGAAGAATCAGCGCGTACAGCAGCGGCCGTTCGCGCCGCCGCGACGCATCCACCGTGCCCCAGCGGCCGCTGCGCACGCGGTGCGCGACGAACAGCCAGACCACGCCGATCGCCACGCCGAGCCCAGACAGCACGCGTGCCAGCGATTCACGGTCCAGCATCCATGCAGCCAACACGGTCAGTCCTGCGAACACCGCAAACGGATGGAGTGCGATCGACACGATCCGCGCCAGTCCATGGGCGGTCGCAGGGTTCATTCCGCTTCCGAGATTGCGTCCGACAGCCGCTCCACGCCGACCACCTGCATGTCGCCCACTCGCCCGGACCGCGGTGCATTGCCCTTGGCGACGATGGCGCGCTTGAAGCCGTGCGTCGCCGCCTCCTTCAACCGGTCCTCGCCGTTGGGGACCGGGCGGATCTCGCCGGACAGGCCGACCTCGCCGAATGCGATGGTGCCTTCGCCCAGCGGACGGTCGCGCAGGCTGGACAGCACCGCCAGCAGCACCGGCAGGTCGACCGCGGTCTCCTGCACGCGGATGCCGCCCACGACGTTGACGAACACGTCCTGGTCGCCCACGCCGACGCCGCCGTGCCGATGCAGCACGGCCAGCAGCATCGCCATGCGGTTGCCCTCCATGCCCACCGCCACGCGGCGCGGGTTGGACAGTGGCGACGCATCGACCAGCGCCTGCACCTCCACCAGCAGCGGACGCGTGCCTTCGCGCGTGACCATCACGCAGCTGCCCGGCTGGCGTGTGCTTCCGCCCGACAGGAAGATCGCCGACGGGTTGGGCACTTCCTTCAGCCCCTTGTCGCCCATCGCGAAGACGCCCAGCTCGTTGACCGCACCGAAGCGGTTCTTGAAGGCGCGCAGCACGCGGAACCGGCTGCCGCTCTCGCCTTCGAAATACAGCACCGCGTCGACCATGTGCTCGAGCACGCGCGGGCCGGCGATGCCGCCCTCCTTGGTCACGTGGCCGACCAGGAAGACCGAGGTGCCGGTTTCCTTCGCATAGCGGACCAGGCGCGCGGCGCTCTCGCGGACCTGGCTGACCGAGCCCGGCGCGGCGCTCAGCTCCTCCGTCCACAGCGTCTGTACCGAGTCGGCGACGATCAGGCCGGGCTTCATCTTCGCGGCGTGTTCAAGGACGCGCTCGATGCCGGTTTCCGCCAGCGCGTGCACGCCGTCCAGCGGCAGGCCCAGGCGCGCGCCACGGCCGGCGACCTGCGACAGCGACTCTTCGCCGGTCACGTACAGACCGGGCAGCCGTCCGGCCATGTGCGACACCGCCTGCAGCAGCAGCGTGGACTTGCCGATGCCGGGGTCGCCGCCCACCAGCACGACGGCGCCATGCACCAGGCCGCCACCGAGTACGCGGTCGAACTCGCCAATTCCGGTACTGACGCGCGATTCCTCCGAGTGGCTGACGTCCTTCAACGGCGTCACCGCGGGGGCGTCCGCTTTGCCCGCCCAGCTGGCCCGCCGCGATGCGGCTACGCCCTTGGCGCTGGATGCCGGCTCCACCACGAACTCGCTCAACGAGTTCCACGCATGGCATTCGGCGCACTGGCCCTGCCACTTGTTGTGGTCGGCGCCGCATTCGGAGCAGACGTAGGCGGTGCGCGCCTTGCTGGCAGGCTTGGTGGCGGTCTTGGACATGGGGCGTCGGGCTGCGTCGGGAACGCGCACTCTAGCGGCAGCCGTTCGCGCTGGGCGAGACACGACCGCCCGGAAACGCAGAAGGCCCGCCAAGGCGGGACCGAAAACGAGGAAGGCACGCCGAGGCGGGACCGAAACGAAGAAGGCCCGCCAAGGCGGGCCTTCCGGAACGTCCGCGCGGTGCGCGATACGTGGGATTGGTGCCGGAAATAGGAATCGAACCTACGACCTACGCATTACGAATGCGCCGCTCTACCAACTGAGCTATTCCGGCGGGGTACTACGGGTGGCCAAGAGGCCGGCGGCATGCGCCGCAAGGGGGCGGATTGTAGGGCGCGCCGCGCGGCAGGGTCAATCAAGGCGCGCGCGCATATCGCTCAATCGACCAGTTGCAGGCGCAGTTCCTTGGGCAGCGCGAACACCATGTTTTCCGGCTCGCCTGCCAGTTCGGCCAGCTCGCCGGCGCCCAGCGCGCGCAGGCGGTCGATCACGCCCTGCACCAGCACCTCCGGGGCCGACGCGCCGGCAGTGATGCCGATGCGGCGGCGGCCGGCGACCCACGTGGGGTCGATCTCGTCCGCGCCGTCGATCAGGTGCGCTTCCACGCCCTGGCGCTCGGCCAGTTCGCGCAGGCGATTGGAATTGGAGCTGTTGACCGAGCCCACCACCAGCACCAGGTCGCACTGGGCGGACAGGTCGCGCACCGCGTCCTGCCGGTTCTGGGTGGCGTAGCAGATGTCGTCGTTCTTCGGCCCCTGGATCGCCGGGAAGCGCTCGCGCAGCGCCGCGATGATGCCGCGGGTGTCGTCCACCGACAGCGTCGTCTGGGTGGTGTAGGCGCAGTTGTCGGGCTGGGCCAGCTGCAAGGTGGCGACGTCGCCCAGATCCTCGACCAGGTGGATGGCGCCACCGCCGGACTGCGCGCTCCACTGGCCCATCGTGCCCTCGACCTCCGGGTGACCGGCGTGTCCGATCAGCACCATGTCGCGCCCGGCCCGGCACTGGCGCGCGACTTCCAGGTGCACCTTGGTCACCAGCGGGCAGGTCGCGTCGAACACCTTCAGGCCACGGCGATCGGCCTCTTCGCGCACCGCCCTGGAAACGCCATGCGCGCTGAAGATCACGGTGGCGCCGTCCGGCACCTCGTGCAGTTCCTCGACGAACACCGCGCCGCGCTGCTTGAGGTCATCGACCACGAAGCGGTTGTGGACGACCTCGTGGCGGACGTAGATCGGCGCGCCCAGCGACTCCAGCGCGCGGTTGACGATCTCGATCGCGCGGTCGACGCCGGCGCAGAAGCCGCGGGGGTTGGCGAGCAGGATGTCCATCGCGCCGATTTTACGCCTTGCCCTGCGCGGTGGCGGGCTTGCCGCTGAACAGCCCGAACAGGGCGATGCCGATCGCGCCGCCAACGATCGCCATGTCGGCGATGTTGAAGGCCGGCCAGTACCAGTCCTGCCAGTGCCACTGGATGAAGTCGACGACGTGGCCGTGCACCATCCGGTCGATGACGTTGCCGATGGCGCCGCCGATCACCAGCGCGTACGGCAGCGCGGTCTTCCAGTCGCCGCGCGGCGTGCGCGACAGCCAGAACGCCAGCAGGCCGGAGATCGCCACGGCCAGCACCAGGAAGAAGTACTTCTGCCAGCCGCCGGCGTCGGCCAGGAAGCTGAAGGCCGCGCCGGTGTTGTAGGTGCGGTACCAGTTCCACACGCCCTCGATCACCGGGATGGCGGTGTACTCGGGCAGCGAGGTCAGCACCCAGTACTTGGTCAGCTGGTCCAGCGCCAGGATCAGGGCGGAAACGGCGAGCCAGGGCAGTGCGTTGGGGGTGGGCTTTTGCATGGATGTCCGTCGTGGTGCGATGGATATCGGCCACTTGGGCCGTCTTCGATTCGTAATGTAGCGTTCAAGCGCGGCAGCCGATTCCGGCCTTGTCGACCCTTGAGGCCGTCATCCCGGCGAAAGCCGGGATCCATCCTGATCGTGCGGGTGACGATCAGGATGGGTTCCTGCTTCCGCAGGAACGACGATCAAAACCTCGGCTGAGAGCATCAGAACCAGCGCCGGTCCTCGCCCTGCCCGTCGACGTTGTCCACGCAGCGCCCGCACAGGGTCGGATGCGATTCGTGTTCGCCCACATCGCTGCGGTAGTGCCAGCAGCGGCCGCACTTGGGTTTGTCGCTCGCCGTCGCCGACACCGCAATGTCCTTCGTCGCATCGTCCGCCACCACCGACACGTCGCCGGTGATGAACAGGAAACGCAACTCGTCCACGAACGGCGCCAGCCAGTTCTGCTCGGACACCCCGCACGCCAGCGAAATCTCCGCTTCCAATGCCGCGCCGATATCGCCGGCGGCACGCATCGGCTCCAGCGTGCGGCTGACCGACTCGCGCAGCGCCAGCAGGCGCCTGAAGTCGGCGGCCGTCAGCGGCGCCTCGGCCGGCAACGGGGCCAGGCCGTCGTACCAGGTCGCGAACAGGACGTGCCCGGCGCGCTCGCCCGTGGCCGGGGTCGGCAGGTGGCCCCACATCTCCTCGGCCGTGAAGCTCAGGATCGGCGCGATCCAGCGCACGAACGCCTCGGCCACGCGGTACATCGCGCTCTGCGCCGAGCGCCGGCCGCGCGAATCCTCCTGCATCGTGTACAGGCGGTCCTTGGTGACGTCCAGGTACAGCGAACCCAGGTCGACGCTGCAGAAGTTCGACAGGATCTGCACCACCTCGGCGAAGTCGTAGCGCTCGTACGCCTCGGTGATGCGGCCCTGCAGCTCGTGGGCGCGGTGCACGATCCACGCATCCAGCGCGACCATGTCGTCCAGTTCGCGCAGGTGGGTCGCCGGCTCGAAGCCGTGCAGGTTGCCCAGCAGGAAGCGCGCGGTGTTGCGGATGCGGCGGTAGGCGTCGGCGCTGCGCTTGAGGATGTCGTCGGACACCGACATCTCGTTGCGGTAGTCGGCCGAGGCGATCCACAGCCGCAGCACGTCCGCGCCCATCTGGTCGATGACCTTCTGCGGCTCGACCACGTTGCCCAGCGACTTGGACATCTTCTTGCCCTGCGCATCGACGGTGAAGCCGTGCGTCAGCACCTGCCGGTACGGGGCGACGCCGTCCATCGCCACGCCGGTCAGCAGCGAGCTCTGGAACCAGCCGCGGTGCTGGTCGGAACCTTCGAGGTACAGGTCGGCGGGCTTGCGCAGGCCGTCGGCCCCGCGCTGCGCCAGCACGCACTCGTGGGTGACACCGGAGTCGAACCAGACGTCGAGGATGTCGGTGACCTTCTCGTAGCGCCCGGCCTCGTCGCCCAGCAGCTCGGCCGGGTCCAGCGCGTACCAGGCATCGACACCGGATTGCTCCACGCGCTCCGCGGCCTGGCGCATCAGCTCGGCGGCGCGCGGGTGCGGCTCTTTCGTGTCGCGATCGATGAACAGCGCGATCGGCACACCCCAGTAGCGCTGGCGCGAGATCGTCCAGTCCGGGCGGCCCTCGACCATGCCGGCAATGCGCGCCTCGCCCCACTCGGGCACCCACTTCACCTGCCCGATCTGCGCCAGCGCGTCGCGGCGCAGGTTCGCCTGCTCCATCGAAATGAACCACTGCGGCGTCGCCCGGAACGCCACCGGCGTCTTGTGGCGCCAGCAGTGCGGGTAGCTGTGGTTGAGCCGTTCGAACGCGAGCAACGTCCCATTGCCGCGCAGCACCTCAACGATGGCGTCGTTGGCCTTCCAGATGTGCTGGCCCGCGAGCGTCACGCCGTCGGCCGGCGGCGTCGACGGCAGGTACACGCCACGCGCATCGACCGGATTGAGGCTCGATGCCTCAAGGCCGTCGAGCAGCCCGTACCGCTGCGATACCGCGAAGTCCTCCTGGCCATGGCCGGGCGCGGTGTGCACGGCGCCGGTGCCGTCCTCGGCCGAAACGTGTTCGCCCAGCAGCACCGGGATCTCACGGTCGGCGTAGAAGGGGTGCTGCAGCTTCAGGCCCTCAAGCTCGGCGCCGTTGGCGCGGCCGAGTTCAACCACGTCCTCGACGCCGTAGCGTGCGAGCGCGCGTTCGGCCAGCGCTGCGGCCAGCACCAGCAGGCGGCGACCACCCGACGGCGACGCCGGACCCTGGACCAGCACGTAGTCCAGGTCCGCACCGACGGACACCGCCAGGCTCGCCGGCAGCGTCCACGGCGTGGTGGTCCAGATCGGCATGGCGACCTCATCGCCCTCGCCCACCGCCACGCCGAACGCGCCCGCCAGCTTGGCCGGCTGGCGCGCGGCATAGGCGACGTCGATCGCCGGCGACACCTTGTCGGCGTACTCGATCTCCGCCTCGGCCAGGGCCGAGCCGCAGTCGAAGCACCAGTGCACCGGCTTGGCACCGCGCTGCAGGTGGCCGCGCTCGACGATCTTCGCCAGCGCGCGCAGCATGTCCGCCTCGTAGCGGTAGTCCATCGTGCGGTACGGGTTGTCCCAGTCGCCCAGCACGCCCAGGCGCTTGAAGTCGCGGCGCTGGATGTCGATCTGCTCGGCGGCGTACTCGCGGCACTTCTGGCGGAAGGCGGCGGCGCCGAGCTTGTCGCCGACCTTGCCGTGCTTCTTTTCGACCGCCAGCTCGATCGGAAGCCCGTGGCAGTCCCAGCCCGGCACGTACGGCGCGTCGAAGCCCGACAGCAGGCGCGACTTCACCACCACGTCCTTCAGCACCTTGTTGACCGCGTGGCCGATGTGGATCGCGCCGTTGGCGTAGGGCGGGCCGTCGTGCAGCACGAAGCTGCGCTCCCGGCCGCGCACCTGCTCGCGGATGCGGTGGTACAGGCCGGTTTCTTCCCAGTGGGCGAGCATCTTCGGCTCGCGCTTGGGCAGGTCGCCGCGCATCGGGAAGTCGGTGGCCGGCAGGTGCAGCGTGGCCTTGTAGGGGTTGGTGTCGTCGGTCTTGGCGCTCACGCAGTCGCTCTTCGGTCGTGGTGCAGGAGGGCGCGCGCCTGCTCGGCGTCACGGTGCATCTGGGCCGTCAGGGCGGCCAGGGTGTCGAACTTTTCCTCGTCGCGCAGGCGTGCGACGAACTCGACCTCGATCCGGCGCCCGTAGAGGTCGCCATCGAAATCGAACAGGTGGGCTTCCAGCAGCGGCTCCACGCCGTCCACGGTCGGCCGCGTGCCGAGGCTGGACACGGACGGCCAGGCCTCAAGCCCCGCGCTATGGACGCGGGTGGCGTAGATGCCCGACAGCGCCGGGGTGGCGCCATCGAAATGCAGGTTGGCGGTGGGATAGCCGAGCGTGCGACCCAGCTGGCGGCCGCGGCGCACGCGCCCGCCGATGGCATACGGCCGGCCCAGCAGGCGCTCGGCCAATGCGAAGTCGCCCGCCTGCAACGCCGCACGGATGCGGGTGCTGGAGACACGGTCACCGTCCAGCTGGACCGGGTCGATCTCGCCGGCCTCGAAACCCAGCACGGCGCCCTGCTCGCGCAGCAGCGCGAGGTCCCCTGCCCGGCCCTTGCCGAAGCGGAAGCACGGGCCGACCCACACTTCGCGCGCGTCCAGCCGGTCGGCCAGCACGTCGTGGCAGAACGCCTCGGCCGACATCCCGGCCATGCGCGCATCAAAGCGCAGCAGGCCGACCTGGTCGACGCCCAGCTCCAGCAGGCCTCGCGCCTTGGCGCGCGCCGACAGCAGGCGCGGCGGCGGTGCATCGGGTGCGAAGTATTCGCGTGGCAGCGGCTCGAACGTCAGCGCCACGGCGGGCACGT